>CAIUPC010000243.1 GCA_903900905.1 uncultured Acetobacteraceae bacterium | reverse complement strand
CAGCACCGCCAGCTGATCGCCGCGGGCGGCACCCCCGCCGGGCGGCATCACCACCGCCGCGTCCCAACCGAGCATGGAGGAACACTCCCCGAGTGTGGCGATGCGGGCGAAGCGATCGGTCAGACGATCATAAGCGGCGGTGTTACGCATCTTTGGAACCTTTGCGCGCCCAGATCACGAAAATCACCGCGAGTGTGCCGGCCAGGCCGTACCAGGTGACGACGTAAGCGAGGTGGTTGTTGGGTGGCCGCGGCAGGTGCCGGGCCGGATCGGGCCAGCGCGAGGCCGGCGCCTCCCCGAGGGCGACCAGGATGAAGGGGGCCGCCTCCGGCAGCCGCAAGGCGGCGGCGATGGCGGCGGGATTGAGCGTGTAGAAATGCCGGGCGGCCAGATCGTCGGTGGCGCTGAACCAGCCGGCCGTTTCCGCCGGGCGGATGAACCCGGTCAGGTGGACCCGGCCCGCCGGCAGATCCAGCGGCCCCGCCGGCGTCACGGGCACCCAGCCGCGGTCCACCAGCACGGTGTTCCCGGTATCGCGTTCCAACGGGACGATCAAATGCGCACCCATCTTGGGGCCGGTTGGGGTTTCTCGGACCTCCGCGCCGTACATCGCCGCCAAATCGGCGCGCAGCTGGCCTTCGACCATGACTTTGGTGAAGGGCTGCGGATCCCCGGGCAGAGGTATGGGATTGTTGCGTTCGGCGATGTCAACGCGGGCCAGCACGTCTTCTTTCCAGCGCAGCCGCTGGAGCTGCCAGGTGCCCAGGCCGATGAGCGTGACCAGCATGACCAGCGTCATGAGACCCGGACCCAGCAGGCGCGTGCGGCCGCTCATGCGCGATGAAGGGAAGAAGCGTTCATACGGTGACGTTCTACCGCCCCGGCGGGGCCGCTGTCACGGGCTGCTACTGACCCATTTCCGAGGACCGGTGCCGGTACTGCATCGTGATCAACGCCGATTTGGCGAGCCGCATCGCCCCGATCGCGGCCGGGAGGGTAATTGTCGGCCATAGCAGCAGGTGAACCCACCACCGCGGCTCAAACCGGAACTCCACCCAAAGCGCCAGGCCGCCGATAATCGCGCCCAGCAGCATGATGACCAGCACCGCGCCGGCGTCACCGGTGTCGCCCTGGCCCAGGTCGAGCCCGCAGGATGGGCAGGCCGGGGCCACTGCCAGCACCCCCTTAAACAACTTGCCGCCCCCACAACGTGGGCAGCGGCAAGTCAGGATCGCAAGCGGCAGGGAGGCGGGGGTTTCGGTCACGCCGCTATTCGACGGCGATCACGCCCGCGCCATACCAATAGATGGCGGCGAACAGGAACAGCCACACCACGTCCACGAAGTGCCAGTACCAAGCGGCGGCTTCGAAGCCGAAATGCCGATCCGGCGTGAACTGGTTGTCCTTGGCGCGGAACCAGCAGACGGCCAGGAAGATGGTGCCGACGATGACGTGGAAGCCGTGGAAGCCGGTGGCGAGGAAGAAGACCGAGGAATACACCCCGCCGCCGTTGAACTTGAATGGTGCGTGCGAATATTCCAGCGCCTGGCAGCAGGTGAAGATCATGCCGAGGATGACGGTCAGGCCCAGGCCGCGCAGCAGGCCCTTACGGTCGCCTTCGAGCAGCGCATGGTGCGCCCAGGTCACCGTGGTGCCCGACAGCAGCAGGATCATGGTGTTCAGCAGCGGCAGGTGGAACGGGTCAAACGTGAGCACGTTGGTCGGGGGCCAGACGGTCTGGCCGTTGCCCTGCGTCTCCGGGAACAGCAGAAAGTTGAAATAGGCCCAGAAGAAGCCAACAAAGAACATCACTTCGGAGGAGATGAAGAGCAGCATGCCGTAGCGCAGACCAAGCTGCACGACCTTGCTGTGCAGGCCCGGGGTGCGGCTTTCCTTCACCACATCGGCCCACCAGCGGTACATCGTCAGCAGCACGACGGCGAGGCCGGCGACCAGCACGATATAATTGCCGAAATGCGCCGCGAGGATGATCCCGAACACCGTCAGGAAGCCGCCAAGCGCCCCGACGATTGGCCACGGGCTCGGGTCGACGAGGTGGTAGGGCTGTTTCAGGCCGGAGCCTGTAGGCACCGTGGCGCCGTGGGTGTCGCTGCTCATACCGAATCCATTACAACTCGACCGGGGAAACCGCCCTGGCACGTCTGGCCCATCATGGCCAATTCCCGCGCCTTTTCAAGGGGCGGGAGCAGAGGAAAAACATGGCATCAGTTCGTCGCTGGACGCGATCCCACATGAGGCCCCGCCTTGGCAAGAGCACCCGCTTTCGCGGCGTCGTCCAAAGCCTTGTAAAATGTGTAACTCAGGGTCACGACCCGCACATCGGCGGTGTTCGGATCACGCGTGATTTCCGGGTCTACCCAGAAACTGAGGGGGAAGGACATGTCCTGATTGGCCTCCAGCGTCTGTTCGTTGAAGCAGAAGCAGGCGGTTTTGTGGAAGTATTTGGCGGCCTTTTCCGGGGTCACGTTATAGACCGCCGTCCCCGTCACCGGCCGGTTTGCCCGGTTATGGGCGTGGTAGGACGCCAAATGATCCTCCCCCAGCGGGACGGTGATTTCCAGTTCGTCGGGGGCGAAGACCCAGGGCAATCCGGGGTTGGTGTCGGCGTTGAAGCGCACCCGGATGGTCTGCCCGTTGCCACCTGGTGCCGACGCGCCGCCGATTTTGGGCGTGCCGCCGAATCCGGTGGCGGCGCAAAACAGGCGATAGAGGGGGATCGCGGCGAAAGACACGCCCACCATCCCGAACACGATGGCCGTGACCGCGATTCCCGTCGTCCGATTGGCGCGGCGCTGCTGGCCGGGACCAGGCATCTTAGTGCTGCATCATCTTTACGATGGTGATGGCGTAGAACAGGCCGGCGAGGGCGACCAACACGCCGATGATCGCGAGGTTCAGGCCACGGCGGCGGCGGCGCAGTTCGGCGGCCTCCGTCTCGGTGGGGCGTGGCGGGTTTTCGGGCATCATGTTCAACCGATCAGCCGATCGACGGCCAAGGCAGCGAAGAGTACGAAGAGATAGAGGATGGAATATTTGAACGCGGCCCGGGCGGGCGCGTCATTGGTCAGGCTGACCCCGGCTGCATCCTGCTTGTCGGTCGCGACTCGCGCGACGCAGGCCAGGAAGCCCAGACCCAGCACCAGCGCGGATACCCCGTAAATGGGCCCGGAGAAACCGAGATACCAGGGCACCAGCGTCAGCGGCACCAGCAGCAGCGAATAGAGCACGATCTGCTTGCGCGTTTCCTTGGCGCCCGCGACCACCGGCAGCATCGGCACGCCAGCGCGGCGGTAGTCGTCATTGGCCCAGAGCGCCAGCGACCAGAAATGCGGCGGGGTCCAGATGAACACGATCGCGAACAGCACCAGCGGGATCAGGTCGACCGAACCCGTGACCGCGGCCCAGCCGATAACCGGCGGGAAGGCGCCGGCGGCGCCGCCGATAACGATATTCTGCGGGGTGCGGCGTTTCAGCCACATCGTATAGATAAAAACATAGAACCCGATGGAAATCGCCAGCACAGCGGCGGCGGCGAAGTTCACCGCGACCTCCATCACGATGACCGCGCCAATGGCGAGGGTGATGCCATAGCCGAGGGCGCCCCCGGCCTCGATCCGTCCAGCGGGGATCGGCCGGTTGCGGGTGCGGCGCATGACCGCGTCGATGTCGCGGTCGTACCACATGTTGATGGCACCGCAGGCCCCGGCCGCGACCGCGATGCAAAGCACGGCGGTGAAGGCGATGACCGGATGGATATGGCCCGGCGCGACGAGCAGCCCGATCATGCCGGTGAAGACCACGAGGGTCATGACCCGGGGCTTCAGCAAGGCAATCCAGTCGCGGACGTCGGTGACGCCGAGCGCTTCAGTGGGGGCCACGTGCGAAGACAGGGGGGATTTCTCCCCCCTGCCGGTGTCGTTCGTGTGTGTTGAGAGATCGCTCAAGGGATTAATGGATCCTCGGCAGTTCCGTGTAAGTGTGGAAGGCGGGCGGGGACGTCTGGGTCCATTCCAGCGTGGTCGCACCCTCACCCCAGTAGTTGTCGGCAACAGGAACCTTGGAGGTGAAGGTCCGGTAGCAGACATACAGGAACACCAGGACCGATACGCCGGAAATATACGCGCCGATGGAGGACACGTAGTTCCAGCCCGCGAAAGCATCCGGATAGTCCGGGTAGCGGCGCGGCATACCGGAAAGGCCGAGGAAGTGCTGCGGGAAGAAGGTCAGGTTCACGCCGACGAAGAACAGCCAGAAGTGAACCTTGCCCCAGAACTCCGGATACTGGCGGCCGGACATTTTGCCGATCCAGTAGTAGACGCCGCAGAAGATCGAGAACACCGCGCCGAGCGACAGCACGTAGTGGAAGTGCGCGATCACGTAGTAGGTGTTGTGGATGGCTTCGTCGATGCCGGCATTGGCGCAGACCACGCCGGTCACGCCACCGATGGTGAACACGAACAGGAAGCCCACGGCCCAGAGCATCGGCGTCTTGAAGTCGATGGAGCCGCCCCACATCGTGGCGATCCAGGAGAAGATCTTGATGCCCGTCGGCACCGCGATGACCATCGTCGCACCCATGAAGTAAGCGCGGGTGTCGATGTCGATGCCCGACAGGTACATGTGGTGCGCCCACACGACGAAGCCGACAACGCCGATGCCGACCATGGCGTAGACCATGCCGAGATAGCCGAAGATGGGCTTCTTGCTGAAGGTGGAGATCACATGGCTGATGATGCCGAAGCCCGGCAGGATCATGATGTACACTTCGGGGTGGCCGAAGAACCAGAACAGATGCTGGAACAGCACCGGATCACCGCCACCGGCCGGGTCGAAGAAGGCGGTGCCGAAATTGCGGTCGCAGATCAGCATGGTGATCGCACCGGCGAGCACCGGCACCGAGAGCACCAGCAGCCAGGCCGTCACCAGTGACGCCCAGATGAACAGCGGCAGCTTGTGCATGGTCATGCCGGGGGCGCGCATATTGAAGATGGTGGTGATGAAGTTCATCGCCCCCAGCAGCGAGCTCACACCGGCCAGATGCAACGCGAAGAGCGTGCAATCCATGCCCATGCCGTGTTCATAGGTCGCGTTGGACAAGGGCGGATACAGCGTCCAGCCGGAGCCGGACTCGCCCATCACCAGGCCGATGCAGATCAGCACGAAGGCCGGCGGCAGCAGCCAGAAGCTGATGTTGTTCAACCGCGGGAACGCCATATCCGGCGCGCCGATCATCAGCGGGATGAACCAGTTGCCGAAACCGCCAATCAGCGCGGGCATCACCGAGAAGAAGATCATCAGCAACCCGTGGGTGGTGATGATCGTGTTCCACTGTTGCCCGGATTCCACGATGTGGTTGTTCGGGAATTGCAGCTGGGCCCGCATGATCTCGGACAGTGCCCCGCCGACGATGCCGCCGACGACCGCGAAGATCAGGTAGAGAGTCCCGATATCCTTGTGGTTGGTGCTGAAGAACCAGCGCGCCACGAAGCTGGGCTTGTGATCGTGGTGATCATCGTGGCCATGCCCATGGTCATCACCGTGGTCATGCGCATGATCGTGAGTGGTTGCCGCCATCGTCTGTCTCCTGCGCGCGCGACCGTCAGGTCAGCGCTGAATCTCGTGGGCCGTCGCGTCGGTCGCTGCCATCAGGCGAGGCTGACCCGCATCGGCGGATTTCTTGGTCTGCTCGGCCCAGGCCTTGAACTCCTGGTCCGACACCGCATGCACCGCGATCGGCATGCGACTGTGTTCGGAGCCGCAGATCTGGTTGCACTGGCCATAATACACGCCCGGCTTATCGACCGAGAACCAGGTCTCGATGGTCCGGCCCGGGATCGCGTAGCGCTGCACGCCGAGCGAGGGGACAAAGAAGCTATGGATCACTTCCGGGCTGCTGGTCAGGATCCGGATGTTTTTGCCGACGGGCACGATCATCTGGTTATCGACGTCGAGCAGGCGGAGCTGACCGGGCTTCAGGTCCTCGTCACGGACATAGCGGCTCTCGATCGAGAAGTTGCCCTGATCGGGGTAGCCATATTCCCAGTACCACTGATGCGCGATGACCTTGATCGTCAGATCCGGGTTCGGCGTGCGATCCTGATAGTAGATCAGGCGGAAGGACGGGATCGACATAATCACCAGCAGCAGCACCGGGATTGTCGTCCAGGCGATTTCCAGGCCGGTGTGGTGGCTGGTTTTGCTGGGGATCGGGTTGGCCTTGGCGTTGAAGCGCACGATCACGATCACCAGCAGCACGCCGACGAAGATCGTGGTCAGGGTGATGATCAGCAGCACGAGGTCATGCAGGTCGATAATCCGCCGTTTGATCTCATTGGCGGCGGGCTGCATGCCCATTTCCCAGGGCTTTGGCGCTTGCGCGAAGGCCGCCCCAAAGCCAGGCACCGCCAATGGCGCCATCATCAATACTGTCAGCGCGGCAAAAAGCCGTCGAAAAAGCTGCATCAGCCGACCCACCCTGTTCCGTATCCGGCCCCCTACGGCACCATGCCTCTCAGCATCGCACTTTCGGTCAGGCTCATGTGTGCGGCGTACCGGACCACCGCCGCAAGATCAAGATGCCAGCGGGATTGATGACGCCATATAGGCAATTTTCCGTCGCAGCGTCGCCGGAAGGCCGCGGTTTGCGGCGGCGGTTTTCAATTGGGCAGGTGCGCGAGGGTGAAAATACCGAACGGCGGGGCTGGGCGCAGTGTCACCTGGGCCAAATCCGCCGGTATGAAGAGCGCCTCGACTGCGAAATCCGGATGCCAGCCCAGCGCCCTGGACGCGGGTGCCATGGCCCGTTCGATCCACCAACGCGGCCCGCCGGGCGCGGCGAAGTGGTTGATAAAAAGAATATCACCGCCCGGCTTCACCACCCGGCGCATTTCCGCGAGCAGCCGGCGCGGGTTGGGCACGACGGAGGCGACGAACATCGCGACCGCGGTGTCGAAACTGGCGTCCTCAAATTCTGTCGCCTCGGCGTCCATTTCCAGCAGTGCCTGGACGGTGCGAATTTTTTCGCGGGCGACCCGGCGGCGGGCCTGTTCCAGCATTTCGACCGACAGATCGATGCCGGTGATTCGCTTGTCAGCGCTGTATCGCGGCAGCGCGAGCCCGGTGCCGACTCCGACTTCCAGGACGTCGCGGCCGGGAAGGCTGTTGACCATCGCGACGGCACGGCCGCGCGCAGGGGCGGAAATCGCGCCGAAAACGCCATCATACACGCCCGCCCAGCGGCGGTACGCGTCCCTGATGGAGGCGGCATCCAACGAGGCGAGCGGGACCACGCTGGGTCCCGCGCGCCGATCAGAGCTATCGTCCAGGATATGTGTCATGCGCGTGTCATTTTGGTTCGTCCCTGACTAGAGGAGCGAACCCCCCAGCGCAAGGCCGGGCTACGTCGCGGCCTCGAGATTGATGGCGGCGGCGCGTCCGTTTGGCTGCTGCTCGATCTCAAAGCCGATCTTCTGGCCCTCATTGAGGGTCCGCATACCGGCTTTTTGGACGGCGCTGATATGCACGAAAATATCCTTGCCCCCGGAATCGGGCGCGACGAAGCCATAGCCTTTGGTCGGATTAAACCACTTCACGGTGCCGTTCGGCATTTGCGTGTACCCTTTCCGTCCCCGGTGGCGCAGGCTCTCTGGCCTGGGCTTCACCCTGGTTGTTGAACAGGGGCGTACGGATGGTTGCCGCGGCGCCCTCCCTGAATCGGCTGATGCCCTGGGTGTCGTTGATGGCGCCCCAGGTGGCTCAGCCGCCTGGACGATACGCTGCCACCCGGCGGGCGGCAACGAACTTCTGACCTCACGGTACATTCGGTTGGCACCACCGCACACGCCGGACTATACAGGCGGCATCGTTGGGCGCGCGGTCAGCGTGAGCCGGTCCGGGCTTTGCCCCTTCAGGAGGTTTTATGGGTAGTTTCAGCATCTGGCACTGGATGGTGGTGCTGCTGGTCGTGCTGCTGCTGTTCGGTGGCGGCAAGGTCAGTGGTTTGATGGGCGATTTCGCCAAGGGCATCAAATCCTTCAAGAAAAACATGGCCGAGGACGCTGACGAGTCCATGGAAGCCGGGGCTGACAAAGCCGGTGGCACCATTGCCGGGCCCAAATCCGGCACCCAGGCCTCCGCCACCACGCGGGAAACCACCGCAACGCGCTAACCCCGTCACGACAGGACCCGACCGATGGCCACGCACCGCATCCAATCAACGCCGGCCACGGTTCGGTGGGGCACATTCAGCGCCGCCTATCCGCCGCTGGTGACGGTCAATTCCGGCGACACGGTGGTGCTGGAATGCGTCTCCGGCGGGCCGGAGGTGATGCCACCGCCCGGTTCGGGTCTGACCATTCCGCCCGCCCTGGCGGCCATCCATGCCGCCCAGGTGCCGCGCGCACCGGGCCATCTGCTGACCGGGCCGGTCGCGGTCGCGGGCGCGATGCCGGGTGATATGCTGGAAGTGCATATCGACAAAATCGAGGTGGGTGCTGATTGGGGCTACTGCGGCTTCCGTCCTCTCGCCGGCACGCTGCCGGAGGATTTCAAGGAAGCCTATCTCAGCCATATCCCGGTGGATCGCGCACGCGGCATCTGCACGCTGCCCTGGGGCACCGAACTCACGCTGGCGCCGTTCTTTGGCGTCATGGGCGTCGCACCGCCACCGGCCTATGGCACGATCTCAACCATTCAGCCGCGCGAGCATGGCGGCAACCTCGACAATAAAGAGCTGACGGCGGGGTCAACGCTGTTTCTGCCGATTTGGGCGGAAGGGGCGCTGTTCTCGGCGGGCGATGGCCACGGCGTGCAAGGCGATGGGGAGGTGTGTATCAACGCCCTCGAAATCTGCCTCACCGGCACCTTTACCCTGACCCTGCACAAGGCCCCAGCGGCCGGACGCGAGCCGCTGCTGCGGCATCCGCGGGCCGAGACCGCCACCCATTTCATCAGCATGGGCATGCACGAGGACCTCGATCAGGCGATGAAGCAGGCGCTGCGCGAGATGATCAGCTTTATTGTCAGCCGCAGCAATCTCTCGCGGGAACAGGCCTATCAGTTCTGCTCCCTGGCGGTGGATTTCCACGTGACGCAGACCGTGAACGGCGAAAAGGGCGTGCACGGGCTGCTGCGCAAGGGCCTGCTGTTCTAGGTCCTCGAAAGCGGGCTGTCCCACTACAGATTGTGGCGCGGTGGGCAGTTGTCCACAACTTTTTGTGCTCTACCCCTAATCCGCCATTGAGTGCGGCAAACGGGCACTATACCGTATCTGGTAGAGCCAAAAAGGAGAGCCACCAGATGGAGTGGAACGACGAGGTTATCTCTCGGTTGAGAGATTTATGGACTGAAGGGCATTCGACCGCCGAAATCGGTCGGCGCCTTGGCGTGTCCAAGAATGCGATCGTCGGCAAAGCCCATCGGCTTGACCTGCCGGCCCGCCCGTCGCCGATACGGCGTGATGGTCAGGCACCGGCCGCTGATCGGAAGGCGGCGCCACGGCGCGTCGAAGGACCGACCTTGCCGCCGCTGGCCAGCACGGGTGCGCCGGCACCGGCGCCCGCACCGGTTCAGCCTGTTGCGGCCGTCATCGCCGAACCGGTGGCCCCGATTGTGGTGATCGCGCCCCCACCGCCACCCGCGCCACAACCGATCCCCATCGTCCGTGCCCTTACACCCCCGCCACCGCCCCGCTTTCAGGCGGTTCCCGCCCGTCCCTATGGCCGGATCGTGACCTGCTGCTGGCCGATCGGGGAGCCGGGAACGCGCGATTTCCGCTTCTGTGATGACCGGTCGGAGCCGGGCAAACCCTATTGCGGCGAGCATGCCAAGCTGGCCTATGTAAAGGTCCGCGATCGCCGGGAAGACGCGGCCTAGTTCCGTCCTTTTTTGATGTCGGCTCCGCGAAACCCTATCTTGTTCGCCGCACGGCGGGGGCGTATGCCTCCGCCGCTTTGCTATTTGGCATGCATTCGGACAGGAGACCGTATGGTTTACGCCGCCTCGGGTTTTCGCGCGCGGGTTCGCGCATGACCGAAACCCCGGATGCCGCACATGGCAAGGGACGCTTATCGCCTGGCATGATCCTGGGTGTTCTGGGTGTTGTCTACGGCGATATCGGCACCAGCCCGCTCTATGCGTTCAAGACGAGTCTCGATCTTTTTAAGGACGGCGCGGTTACGAATGTCGAGGTCCTTGGCATCCTGTCGCTGATCTTCTGGTCGCTGGCGCTGATCGTGACCGTCAAATATGTCATGCTCGTGATGTCCGCCGACAACCGGGGGGAGGGCGGGATCCTCGCGCTCATGGCCCTGGCGCAGCGTGTGGCGGTTGGCTCGACGATGCGCAACGCCCTGGCGCTGGTGGGTATCGCGGGCGCCTGCCTCTTCTTTGGCGATGGTATCATCACGCCCGCGATTTCGGTGCTTTCGGCGGTGGAGGGATTGCAGGTCTCCGCGCCGCATCTGAAAGAATTCGTGCTGCCGATATGCATCGCGGTGATCATCGTGCTGTTCGCGATGCAATATCGCGGGACGCATTCCGTCGGCCGGGTCTTTGGCCCGATCATGACGGTCTGGTTTTTGATCATTGTCCTCGAAGGCCTGGCCGAGGTCGTGCAGCACCCCTTCGTGCTGCTGGCGATGTCGCCGACTTATGCCGTGGCTCTCTGTCTGCATCATAAGTACCTCGCCTTCATCGTGCTGGGCGCGGTGGTGTTATGCGTGACCGGTGCGGAGGCCCTTTATGCGGACATGGGCCATTTCGGGGCACGGCCCATCCGCGTGGCCTGGTTGTTTTTTGTCTTGCCGTGCCTGGTGCTGAACTATTTCGGCCAGGGTGCCCTGGTGCTGCACGATCCGTCGGCCGCGGAGAATCCGTTCTTCCTGCTCGGTCCGGAATGGAGCCGCTTCCCGATGGTCATCCTTGCCACGGTCGCGACGGTCATTGCCAGCCAGGCCGTTATCTCCGGCGCTTATTCGATGACCCGGCAATGCATGCAGCTGGGATTTTTGCCGCGCATGACGGTAAGGCATACGTCCAATACCGAGGAAGGGCAGATCTACGTTCCGCAGGTGAACACCGCGCTGTTCATCGGTGTGGTGATCCTGGTGGTGGCTTTTAAAACCTCTGACGCGCTGGCCGCCGCTTATGGCATCGCGGTGACCGGGACATTCATCTGCACCGCGATCCTGGCGATGGTCGTCTTCCGCCGGCAGTTTCACTGGTCGCGGTTCAGTTCGGTGGCGGTGTTCGGCGCGTTCTTCATCGTCGATGGGGTGTTCTTCGCCGCCAATACGCTCAAGATCGTCGATGGCGGCTGGGTGCCGCTGGCGCTGGGCGTGTTCCTGATCATGCTGATGACCTCGTGGAAGCGCGGGCGTGATCTGCTGCTGGCGCGCTGGCAGCAGGACAGCATGCCGCTGGCCCCATTCCTCGCCCGCCTGCCGCAATCGCGCACGGTGCGGGTGCCAGGCCTTGCCGTGTTCCTGACGGGCAATCCGGATTATGTGCCGACGTCGCTGCTGCATAACCTCAAGCACAACAAGGTGCTGCACGAGCGGGTTCTGTTCGTGACCGTGCAGAATGAGGATGTGCCCGAGATCCCGCAGAGCCGGCGGTCGACGGTCTCGGAACTGGCGCAGGGCATTTACCGGGTGGTGCTGCGCTACGGCTTCATGGAAAGCCCCAACATTCCGCGTGAACTGGAAGAACTCGGCACCGCGATCCCGTTCGATCCGATGCAGGCAAGCTACTTCCTGGGCCGCGAGGTTCTGGTCGCCGCCACCGCGCCGAAACTGCCGTGGTGGCGGCTATGGCTGTTCCTGGTGATGGCGCGCAATGCCGTTCCGGCGACAGAGTTCTTCCGCATCCCCAGCGACCGCGTGGTCGAGCTGGGGGTACGGGTGGCGATTTGATACGCGCTTAGAGTGGGTTGACCGTCGGTGGAATCACCGAAGGTCAACCCACTCTAGTGCGGCAGGCCGGTCAGCCAGATAAACGCCAGGGCGGAGGCCGCGAAAATGACAATCGCGGTCAGGGCCGGGGTGATGTGGCTTGGCTCTTCCGTGGCGGCGCGCGGCATGGTGTGTGTGCCGGCGGTCATCGATACGGTGTTCATGGCTTGCTCCTGTGTTGTGCCAGGCGGCACCCTAAGGCGCCCTGCCGCCGCCGCATTGACGCAGGTCAAAGGGTGCGAGATCGCACCGGGCGTGCCGTTCCCGGCAACGTTCCTTAAAAGCACCGTGGGCGGAATATGGCGGGCGGCGGCCCCCGCCGTTCGATGCTGGCCTTTGATTTGCGGCGATATGTTGCCGGATAATCCGAATTTACTTGCTTACCGCTTCGTTCCGAGACACGATCAGGCAGGGAAAGTGATGTTTCCCGTACGGCCGGAATCAAAAGCGGTTCCGGAAGCCTTCGAAAGGTCCAAGTAAGATGGCTACTACTGATGAAACTGAGAGCCTGGTTGGCGTTTTGCGCGGTACCATGCTGGCGCTGGTACGGCGCGAAGGGTCGGATTTGTCTGCCCGGCAGCTCGCGGTCTGCCTGACATGCTACCTCGAGTCCGAAGCGCAAACAGTGCGTGGCCTGGCCGCGACGCTGGATGTGTCCAAGCCGGCGATTACCCGCGCCCTCGACCGGCTGGCGGAATTCGACCTGGTTCGCCGTAAAACCGATCCGGCTGATCGGCGGAGCGTGCTGGTGCAGCGGACCCCGAAAGGAACCGCGTTCCTGCGTGATCTGCGGGCGATCATGAAGGAAGCCGCCAAGCCGAAGCCGGTTGCCGCGGAGCCGGCGGCTCGCAAGAAGGCCGCCGCCAAGTCAGCCCGCACCACGCGCTGACCGGTCTTTCCGTGCACGACGCGACCCATGCGGCCCCTTGGACCACCACCCAAGGGGCCGCAAACGACAAACCGGCGTTCTACCGCGATCTCGCGGAAGAACTGGATGCCTTGTTGCAAGGCGAAACCGATCCGACCGCCAACGCGGCCAACGCGGCAGCGGCGATTTATCACAGCCTGCCCGATCTGAACTGGGCGGGGTTCTATTTTTTGCGCGGTGACGAACTGGTCCTGGGACCGTTTCAGGGCCGTCCCGCCTGTGTGCGCATTCCCATCGGCCGGGGCGTCTGCGGCGCCGCGGCGCAGTCCCGGCGTTCCATCCTGGTCCCGGATGTGGAGGCGTTTCCGGGTCATATCGCCTGCGACAGTGCCTCTCGTTCCGAGCTCGTTATCCCCTTATTGGCGAACGAGCGGCTGATCGGCGTGCTGGACCTCGACAGCCCCATGCTGGCGCGGTTCGACGCAGCGGATCAGGCGGGGTGTGAGGCTTTGGCCGCGATCGTGGTTCGGCATATCGGCTGAATTGTGCTTACCTGGGCGGGCCGCATTCGCGCGGCTTTGCCTCAGGAGGAGACCGACATGCTGATCGACCACCGCACCTACACCGTGAAACCCGGCACCATGGCCAAGCAGATGGCCCTGTATCAGGAATACGGCCTCACCGCGCAGAAGCGCCACCTGGGTGAGCCGCTGGCCTATCTGATCACCGAAACCGGCGAAGTGAACACCTATATCCATATCTGGGTCTACAAGGATGCGGCCGACCGCGCGGCGAAGCGGGCAGCGATGCAGGCGGACCCGGAATGGCAGGTGTTCATGCAGAAGGGTGCCGAGGCCGGGTATCTGATTGCCCAGCGCAATAATCTGATGAACGACGCGCCGTTCGCGCCGATCGTTCGGTAGAGTACCGCTACCAACCTGCACGACCCATTCCGTCATGCTGATGGAGGTCAGCATCCACGCCCGCTCTGATTGAATCGGAACAAAGGCGTGGATGCCGATCTACAGTGGCATGACGCGCGCGTGACGGTGGTGGTCAACCGCCTATCGCGACCCGAAAATCGCGCTGCCGACCCGGACCCAGGTGGCGCCGCAGGCGATGGCGATTTCAAAATCGGCCGACATCCCCATCGAGACCGTCCCCAGCCCGTGCTTCGCCGCCCGAGCGGCCAGCCATTCGAAATGCGGGCGCGGGTCCTGATCGTGGGGCGGCACGCACATCAGGCCGATGAGCTGGGCGCCGAACCGGCCCTTGCAGTCGCTGATGAAGCCGTCGGCATCGGTGCGGGAGACGCCGGACTTTTGCGCTTCATCGCCGGTATTGACCTCGATCAGCAGGCGCGGCTGGCGGTTTTCTTTGGTCATGGCGGCGGCGATGGCATCGGCCAGTTTGGGGCGGTCGAGGGTCTCGATCACATCCGCCAGCCGCACGGCGTCGCGGGCCTTGTTGGTCTGCAGGCCACCGATAATGTGTAGATCGAAGCGGTGATCCGCGCGGAGGGCGGGGAATTTGCTCTCGGCTTCCTGGACCCGGTTTTCGCCGAAAACGGTTTGCCCGGCGGCGAGGGCTTCGATAACGGCGTCCACCGGTTTGGTCTTGGACACCGCGACCAACGTGACGGAGTCAGCGGCCCGGCCAGCGGCGATGGCGGCATTGGCGATGCGGTCGCGGATGATGCGCAGGTTCTCGGCGATGGCGGAGGTCATGGTGGGTGCCCTTGATCGGGATGCGGGGTCAATACGCAGAATACTGCTTCTCTTCCACCAAAGCGGAATTGAGTGCGCGGTTGATGGCGGCTTTGATTCGGCCGCGTTCGTCGTTCTCCTGATAGACGGCGCGGGCGAGGGCGATGAAGGTTTCACCGAAATCTTTGGCGGCTTCGTGTTCGCGGATGGTGTCCTCGATCTCCCACAGGCGTGTGTTCACGGCGACGAGCTGGGCGCGTTCGGCGGCAATCCGGGCGGCGATGGGGTCCAGCACCGCGGTCAGGGCGGCGAGCTCGCGTGCGGCGTTGGCGGCGGCGGCGGGGGCGCGCAGGCGGGCGCATTTGATTTCCAGGATGGTGATTTTATCGACCAGCTCCCCCCATGAAACGGGCACCATTGGCGATCTATCGGTCATAGGCGGTTCCCGCTGGAAGATAGGCCGTCGCGTGGTACCATGATTGGGTGTTTCGTGAAATCCTCCGCGCCGGCGCGTCTCAGGGTGATCGCATATGACTTACGGAGGAGCGGCACCCCCGTAAAAACCGTCATCCTCGGGCTTGTCCCGAGGATCACCCGCGGCACTGCCGTTGATTTTATTAGTAAAATACTGATGCCCGTGCGGCTGGAGATCCTCGGGACAAGCCCGAGGATGACGGTTTTGGCGGAAATCT
>CAIUPC010000242.1 GCA_903900905.1 uncultured Acetobacteraceae bacterium | reverse complement strand
GTCAGGGTTTGGGTTTGCGGGGACCAGACGGTGCTGTTCTCACCCCGATCCGGTATGCGCGCGGCCTTGGCTTCGAAGATATCGGCGAAATCGGATTCCATCCGCAGTGACAGAGTCAGATGGACTGGTGCCCCGCCGTGATTGGTCAGGGTCAGGTCCTCCCGCATGCCACCATCGATGCCGCGATTGATCATCAGGGATATCGTACGGCGCGGCACCGGCTGCGATGGCCCCGTCAGGGTGGGATTGACCAAAAAGATACGGGCGGTATCGAAGCGGACCGCGCCGCCGGACAGCAACTCCCACGCCTGTCCGTCAACGGTGATGCCCCAGGCACTCATGACCCGCGTGTCGCGGAAGAACAGTCCTTGCTGGTCGGCGTCGCTGATGTGCCCGTCCGGCCCGGTTACCAGGATGGTCATGGCCTGGTGGATCGCGATCCGGTCAGGGCCGGCCTGTACCTTGAACGTCATGCGTCGGGTGCCCCGTTTAGCCGGGGCAGCCTAGCTGGTCTGTGGTTATTTGTGGATAGCCAGCGTGTTCAGGTGCGGCGGCGGCGCAACGTGGTCAATGCGGCAAGTCCGGTGCCGAAAAGCGCGAGGGTGGCGGGTTCTGGCACGAAGCTCACGAAATCGTTACCGCCGGTGATCACAAACACACCGCCACCGAACAAGACCTGTACGCCATCGGACGGGTGCGAGAAGCTGCCAACCAAGTCTGTTGGCGATGCCGGGCTGGTGAAGAAACCGGCAACGCTGGCATCGACCTCTCCGGTGGCGACGGCATTGAGGCTCAATGTCAGCGGATCGAAATTTTCGACCGTTGCACCTGTGGTAATCGCGCCCATTGATGTCGTGGCCAGCAGTACGGGGCTGCTGGCATTGGTAACGGTTGCGGTCAACGTGTTGTTATCGATCCCGAACACGGACACCCCGTTCGCGCCATAGAGGTCGAGCGTCATCGACGTTGCGTAACCGTTGGAAAACAGATTCGGCTGAAACCCATTGATATCGAACGCATAGTACATCGAATAGGTGCTACCCAGGCCGTTCGGGACGACGGCCGCACCATTCAGGATGGTGCCGGTGATGTTCAGAAAGCCATGCTCATGCCACGCGAAACCACCATTTTGATCGGGCTGCCCGTTCGTAATAACCGAGACTTCCCCGCCGGTCAGTGCGTCGGCGTTGAACGCACTCCCGTTGAGACCAGCGGCAGCCGGATCGAAGTGGATCTGAACCTGGCCCGCCATGGCGGGGCCGGTCATGACGGTCAAGGTCATGGCGGTCAATGCCGCCGTAAACGTGAGAAAACGGATCGATAATTTCATTGCCTGCGCTCCCTGTGCGATAACAACCTAATATCGAAACCGTAAGCGGTAAGCAAAGCAAATTTTTGAGTTCCCACCACTGATGGCCATGCCCTGATGCCGCGGGCACGGCCCGATATGGCGGTGGATATCGGTTGCGTTTGTATTCATTTGCCAGCTTTGGCCAGGTTATAAAAAGTGAAAAATTCACATTGCGCCTGCGAAGTGGGCGCGGTAATTGGCGGAATGGCGTGGAATTGGCGGTTGGCATCTCCAGTGCGGCCAATATTCTGTAAAGGATGTAAAGAAATGGCCCGAGCCCTCATTGGTCGCACCGTCCGGCGCCTGCGTGGTGAGCGCGATCTGTCGCAACAGGCACTCGCGACCCGGCTTGGTATTTCCGCCAGTTATTTGAACCTGATCGAGCATGATCAGCGCGCCGTCACGGCGACCTTGCTGATCAAGCTGGCCGAGACGCTGCGGGTCGAATTGCGCGAACTCTCGGGCAGCCAGGAACGCCAGCTCGAAACCGGGCTGCGGGAGGCTTTTGCCGATCCGTTGCTGGGTGGTGATGCGGTGCCAGAGGAAGAAGTCAGCGCGCTCGCGGGGGGAAGTCCGAACGCAGCCCGGGCCGTGCTGGCGCTTTATCGCGCCTGGCGGGTGGCGCGGGAGGACGCAGGCGGGATTGCGCTACCCTCCGGCAGGCGGGTGCTGCTGCCGCATGAGGAAGCGCGTGATCTGTTCGATGATCGCGGCAATTATTTCGGTGTTCTCGAGGATGCCGCCGCGGTCTTGGTCGAGGCCCTCGGCATTTCCTCCCCGGCCGAAACCAACCATGCCATCGCCCATCGGCTTCGTAGCACCCATGGGGTGCGGGTGACCGTGGAAGCGCTGGACGGCGCGATGCGTCGCTATGATCCGGCCACGCGGGGACTGGTGCTGTCAGAATCGCTGCCGCGCGAAAGCCGTGGTTTTCATATGGCCTTTCAACTGGCGCTGATGGAGGCGCGGGACGCGGTTGAAGCGGTTCTAAAGGAAGCGGCCCCATCGTCACCCGAAGCCGCGATGCTGATCCGTATCGGCATGCTGAATTATGTCGCCGGCGCTGTGCTGATGCCATACGAGCCCTTCGCCTCGGCGGCATTGGCCGCGCGCCATGACATGGAGGCCGTGGCCGCGAAATTCGGCGTATCGTTCGAGCAGGCCTGCCACCGCCTGTCGACCTTGCAACGACCTGGCGCGCGCGGGGTGCCGTTCTTCTTCCTGCGGGTCGATCCGGCCGGCAATGTATCGAAACGCTTCTCCGCCGCGGGATTTCCGTTCGCCCGCTACGGCGGCTCTTGCCCGCGCTGGGTGGTACATACGGCATTTTCTTCCCCGGGATCGGTGCAGGTGCAGGTGGCGGAGTTGCCGGATGGGGTGGCGTATCTGTGTTTTGCGCGCGTCGTTGCACGCCCCGC
>CAIUPC010000241.1 GCA_903900905.1 uncultured Acetobacteraceae bacterium | reverse complement strand
TTCAGGTGTTCACGCTCCTCATCGCTGAGCTTCACGATGTATTTTTTCACGGCAATTTGTTTCGCGGTCACGACACATCTCCGTCATTACGGAATGATCGAGTCAGAGATTCACGACAAAATCAATGACGGAGGGTACTAGGCCGAGGGCCGCGTTGACATTGGTTGAACTCCCGAGCGCGGTAATCACCGTGCTTGTGGCCGGCGCCCCGGTGACGGTGGCGAACCCCGCGAAGCCAAAGTCACGGGACGCGGTGAGCGGGTTCGCGCCGGGCCCGCCGTTGGCCTGGGTCGATGTGGAAGCGAGATTGCCGCCAGCGGTTGCCGCCTGGGCGCTGGCGCTTACGCTCAGACCGCCGGAGGTAGTGTTTGCGGTGCTGCTCATGAGAGAACCGGCGCCGCCCCTGACGGATCCGAAGGCGCTGGCGGTCTGACCAGCGGTTGTGGTGGCACTGGCCACACCAGTGGCAATCCCCGCCGCTGTCGCGGTCCCGGGCGCATTGCCACCTCGTACCGTGGTTTGGGCGGTGGCGGTCGCGGCCGCGTTGTTGCCCGAGGTGCTGGCAGTGGCAGTCGCGACCCCGGTGCCGCTGGCACCTTGGCTGGCGCCAGCCGTGCCGACCCCTCCGCTGCCCCCGGTCGCGGCGTCATGTGCGCTGGCGAGCGAGGTATCGCTGCTGGCAGTTGTCGTGGCGGTGGCATTGGCACCCTTACCGGCGCTGAAGCCTGCGCCCTGACCGCTGCCGCCATTGCCCGCGGTGGCGCTGTCAGAGCTGGTCGCGGGGCCCCCGATACCGGTCGCGGTCATGACGGCGTTGGCTTCACCGCCGGCACCGCCGTTGCCAACGCCGGACGTGACCGAACCGCCGTTACCACCACTTGCCACGACGTTGCTCTTGGTGCCGCCGGTGCCGGCCAGTGTTGCGCTGGCAGTGGCTGTGCCGCCCTGACCGCCATTGGCCGAACCGCTACCAAGCCCAGGCGCACCGGGTGCGCCGCCATTGCCACCGGTTGCCGCGCTGCCGGGCGAACCGCTACCGATGACAGAGCCGCTGGCGATGGCGTCAGCGCCATTACCGCCATTGCCGCCGATACCCGCGCCGGCCCCGGCACCGCCGACGCCGCCTTTCCCGCCCCCCGCCGTGCTGGTTGCGGCCGTGGTTGTCGTCGAACCAGTGCCAGAGAACGAAGCAGTTGCTGTGGCAACGCCGCCGTTGCCGCCATTGCCACCATTGCCGCCGGGCGTTCCCAACCCAACGACAGCGCCACCCGCTCCGCCGGCTCCGCCTTTTGCGACGCTGGTGGCTGAACCGGTCCCACCAGCCGCGGTAGCGGATTGTGCCGTGGCGGCTCCGCCTTCGCCGGCGGCTCCGCCGTCGAGGCCTGCGGACGCGCTGATGGCTATTCCACCACCACCTGCGCCGGCATTGGCCGTTGCCGCGTTGGTTGTATCAGCGTTGGGGGCCGTGAAGCCGGCATCGGCGTTTGCCAGACCGCCGGCAGCACCCGAGGAGCCGACCGTTCCGGTTTGAGTATCGACTGCTGCAAAGGCGGGGTTGGTGACGAACGAGCCCCCAACCGCCATCATGCTTGCTGTCACGCAGCCCAGGACGATGCCGAGGTGAGACTTCTTTCCAATGAGACAGGGAGGCATAACTGCTTTTCCTAAAATTCAGAGGGTATGGCGCATTTCTGCCATCGTCAGTTAGGTCATGCCGACACAGACCATCACCAACGGGGCGGCTGGGATACGAAGTCTATTCGGAGAACGAAGCCGGTATTGGTGATCTCGAACACCGTGCTGAGGCCATTTGTGCTGGCATTATTGGTCGTGCCGCACCGGTCCTCGATTATGTCCTGCCCAGTTGGGAGGGCCCGGCGGTTGCTCCGTTGCCTGTAAAATTCACAAGCTTACTGGTGGTCTGGGCCTGTCCGGGGACGGGGCTCGGCACGATGCTCAGACTGGCAAGGCGAGAGGAAGTTCTAGATCTCAGCATGTTTGTTCCAGTTCTGCTGAACGGCGATCTTGTGCTTCGCGCTTGGTAACGCGCCACGATCGGTTCCGGTACCATCGGAAACTACCTACGGGACAGAGTCCGTTGGATGGACTGCGGCAGCCCGGCACGGCACGGCATGTTAATATTAGAATCAGGACATTACACATGAAAATAGAAAACGGCGCTAATCTCCCACCCGGGTTACCAATCCGGATAACCGGAGGGTCAGGGTTGTCAAAAAGAATGCGCCGGCGTCCAACCCGATGTCATCGGGAACAAGAAAACGGTGACACACAGTGCCCCAAAACTCGACCGGATTCCCTTTTAATTCGAAATCTAAATTCCTGAGTGCCGAGGCAGCTCACATGCACCCGGCACCCTCATTCATCCCGGAATGCTTAAATATGAAACACCGTCGGCGTCCAGTTCGCCGCCCGCCGTGCGATCCGGCTCTCCACCGTCTCCCCATCATGCACCGTCGAGGTTGGCGCGTTCACGAACAGCGCCCGATCATCGAGGCTGTTGAGGTTGGTGACCGAGCACCATCCGCTCTCCGTCTCCGCCGCCGCGCCGATATAGATGCCGCAGCGCTTGCAGATCAGGAAATCCGCGGTAGCGGTGCCGAAACGATAGCGCTCCACCTGCGACCAGTCCTTGGCCCAGATATCGACCGAACCATTCGGGTCGCTGGTCGTTTTGGTCTGATTGGCGCGGCAGAAGGAACAGCCGCAGGCGCGGGTCTTGGTCGCCTCCGGGCTTTGGCTCAGGCGCAGGGTCAGACGCAGATTGCCGCAATGGCAGCCGCCGGAATGGGTGGTCATGAGGATGCTCCGATCGGATAGGCCTTACCGTCCGGGTAAGTATCATATTGGGGGACCGAGGGATCGTGCGTATCCCAGGGCTGCGCGCTTTTCATGAAAATGTCAGCATCGGGCTTGAAGAAGCCGGGATCATCCAGCGTGCACACCCGCACCCCCACCGTATCCAGCTTCGTTTCCACCTGCACATAGATCGGCGTGCCGCAATCCCCGCAGAACACCCGCACGATCTCGTTGCCGCTGTCGGCCTTGGTGACGTAGCGCTTCGGCGTGCCCTTGGTGAAATGGAACTGCGCGGCCGGCATCCGGATCGCGGCGACCGAGGCCGCGCCATTCTGCCGCTGGCAATCCCGGCAATGGCACCGCAGCGAGAAGCTGGGCTCGCCGCCAGTTTCGTATCGCAACGCGCCGCAGAGGCACCCGCCGGTTCGGGGTGAAGGCATGGACTTTTGGCTCCCGCTTTTATGGCGGGGATCATGGGGGGAAGTGGCTTACGGCGGCAAGATGCCACGCGCCTGCGTGCTTACCTCGGCAACATCTGATACCCGAACAAGGCAAAATCCTCCGCGAACAGCCGGTTGATTTTGCCGATGGAGGCCGGCCGCATCGCCGCCGCGTAACGATAAAGGTCGGCGGTATCCGCATTCGACGAGACGTTGCTGTTCACCCGCGGCGGAACCGCGACCCCGACCCGACCGCAAAACAGCGCCAGGTCATGTTCGAAACGCTCCACCCGCCCGATAAAGGAGACATATTGCGCGCCGGCGAGATGGGTCCAGTAATGCGCGGGGTGCAGCGGAAAGCTGGTGTTACGGCCGGTGGCGAAGATCTGAGCCTCGGTCAGGCCGGCGACCCAGCGGTCGAAATCGTAATCCGCCCGTGCCAGTTGGGCGCGGTTTTCCTCCAGCTGTTGCAGCACCAGTTCGCGGACCCACTGGGCCGGAAAGACCGCCAGCGGCTGCTCGCGCAGATCGCGTTGCACCTGAAGGAACCCCGAATAAACCCGATCATAGGGATTCCGGACAAAGGCGGTCGTCGCGTAGCCCAGCCGCGCCTGAGGATAGGAAGAAAACTCCGCGCAGGTGATGTGTTGATGCGTGACCCGGTTCAGATACGGCGAAAAATAATAGAACCGGCTGAAGGGGCTTTCGTTCAGCACCGCGAACCGCAGATGCATGGTGGAGCTGGCGGTCTTCCAGGGTGCCAGGATCACGAACGCTTTTGCGTGCGAGAGGATCATCCGTGGTGTCATCCAGCCAGCCGGGCCCATTGCCCGCAGGTGGCCAACTTACCGCCATCGACCCCAACCCAGCCAGCCCCCGGTTTCCCAACAGGGCCAGCCCATGGCACACTACGACCGAACGGGCGCCCATGCGCCAACGGCCAAGAATGGGGATTTCAGGACCATGACAACTGTGCAGACCAAATCTGTCCGCCGGCGGGAAGATGTGCGGTTGCTGACGGGCGGGGGCAATTACGCCTCCGACGGCAAGGCGGCCGATATGCTGGTCGCGGTGCTCCTGCGCTCCCCC
>CAIUPC010000240.1 GCA_903900905.1 uncultured Acetobacteraceae bacterium | reverse complement strand
TCTCAAAGACCTGCCCCAATCCCCGCATGACCGCCAGCAAGCGCCCAATCAGGATCGGCAAATTCTGCGCCTCATTCTTGGCCGGCACGATGACCGAGATGGACGAAGAGCTGATGGATGAAGAGCTGATGGGTGACACCTTCATGCAACGACAACGGCGGATCTGGTCAAGGGGGCGCTGACCCTCCGGCGGGGCACCCTACCCTCCTTCGGCTGCCACCGGCAACCGGGGGTGCACGCGGTAGATCGTGAAGAATTCGCCGTACCGGCGTGGTTCCAGGAAACCGGGAACCGGGCTGCTGGTGCCAAAATTCAGGCCGATGGCCATGTCGAAATGATGCGGCCAATCCCCCCAGTAATTCCGCATCGCGACATCGTCCAATGTGCCCAGCATGGCCTGACCCTTGATCGGGTCCGCGCCTTCGGCCAGCGATGCCAGGGAAATCGGGTAGCCCTGCGGCGTGTCAATGACGCCCCGGGCGGGGGCGGCATGGACGGGCATCATGGAATTCTTGAATAAATAGGGCAAAAACGCGTCCCGCTCGATCACCGCCAGCATCGGCAGATGCAGGTAAACCGTCAGCGGACCGCGCCGTGCCGGGCCGTCATCCTCCCGAAAGGCGAGCACCCGCGCGCCCGGGTCGATGGCCGTCATGGCGGTCCGGAATTCCTGATACTGGCGGTCCATCGGCTGCCAGGCGGCGGCGATCGACACCATCTCGCCCGTGAGGCACAGCACCAGCGCGGCGGCGGCCCCGCCCGCCACACAGTTTGGCAAGCGGCGCCATTGGCAGCTCGCACAGAACAGAAAGACGAACACGACCGGGAGCCGCCGATCAATACCCCATACGCCGGAGAGCCACTCGGGCATCGCAAGGCAGACCATGCCGAGCGCCAGCAGCGGCAGCCGCATGGCGCCGGCGAGCACGAGGCGGCGGGTGAAAAACCCCCAGATCAGGCCGGCCAGCAGCGCGAGCAGCACCAGAAAAAACCAGGGCCCGGGGAACGGGGATGGCAAAAAGGATACCAGCGCCAGGAGCTTATTCTCGACCGCGCCATAGCGGGTCAAACCGCCCGCCTGCCCCCGCGTGATCATCAGCGCCAGCAGGCATGGCAGCCCGGCGGCGGCCGCGGGCACCGCCATTCGCCGGACAAAACCGCCCAAGGTCCGCTCCGGCCCGTGATACCAAAGGCCGAGATCATAGGCCCCGGCACATAGCGCGAAGCCAAAGAGCGCGAAGAAATGGCAGATGAAGACCAGCATGGCCAAAGCGAGCCCGCCAACGATCCGCCATACCGCGCCTTGGCCGCTCAGCGCGATCCAGCCCGCGAAAGCGAGCAGCCAAAGACCGATCGCCAGGAGATAATTGGCGAAACCAAGCGTGAACAGCAGGTTGTAGGCGAACAGCGCCACGGCGGCGGGGACCAGGGACAGCCGGCGGAACAAGGCCGCGTTGATCGCGGCGGCGCCGAGCACAAACAGCGACAGGCAGATCAACAGAAAGACCCGCCCGGCGGTGTAGATCGACATGAACCGGGCCAGGAATGGGACGAACAGGTCCATCCCGAGATAGGGGGCAAACGTCCAGGCGACACTGTAATTCGCCCGCAGCGCCTCACTGTCCGGATAGCGGGCGAGGACATGCATCCGCGCCAGATGATTGAGATAATCGCCCAGCGGCGGGATGGTGACGGCGCATAAGGGGACTGCCAGCAAAGCCAGGATCAGCCCGTAGACCCCAGCCCGGATCCAGAACGCACGCTCGGTCAGCCACGCCCTCATGACATCAGGCGCGGCGCGTGATCCGGAGGTAGCCCCTGTCATCGACCTCCGCCATCCAACCCGGCGGAACGACGACGGTCGAATCGAGCGCCTCGATCACCACCGGGCCATGCAAGATCGTGCCGGTGACCAGACCGTCCCGCCAATGCACATTGGTTGCCACGAAACCGGTCGTTTCAAACCAGGCCTGGCGTTGTCGCACCCGCGCGGCGGATGCATCGCCGCGTTTCGTCAACTGCACATCCGCATGCCGGCCCAAGGCCGTCAGGCGCAAGGTCACGAGTTGGACGGGTTCCTGACGATTGGCGTGCCCATAGGTCTGTTCGTGCCGGGCATGGAAGGCGGCCGCCAGTTCATCGAGCGTCGTGCGGGTAATCGGCCCCAGGCCCACCGGTATGGTTAGCTCATAGGCCTGCCGGCGATACCGAACATCGGCCATGCGGATCAAAGCGCGCCGCTCGAGCGAGACGCCGGAGGTCTCCAGCATCGCGGCGCCCTCCGCCTCCATGCCCGCGACGATCTCGGCGACGCGTTCCACCGGCACGGAGGCCAGGTCCGCATACAGGGATCGGGCGTAATCGCGTTTGAGGTCCGTCGCCACCAGGCCCAATGCCGAGAATGCGCCGGGGACCGGTGGGATAATGACCTCGGGGATGCCCAGCTCATCCGCCAGCGCGACGGCATGGACCGGGCCGGCGCCGCCGAAAGCGATCAGGCTGAACTCGCGGGGGTCATAGCCGCGCTCGACGGAGACGATGCGCAGGGCCTGAGCCATATTGCTGTTGACCACGCGGACGATCCGCTCCGCCGCGTCCGCGGCGCTGAGGCCGAAGCGGTTGGCCACGTCCGTCATGATGGCGGCTTCCGCGCCCGCATAATCGACCGGCAGCCCGCCACCCAGCAGCGCTTCCCGGTCGAGGTGACCCAGAATCACATTGGCATCGGTCACGGTCGCCTGAACGCCGCCGCGTCCGTACGCAGCCGGGCCGGGCACCGCGCCGGCGCTGTGCGGGCCGGCCTTCAACGCACCGCCGGGATCGACCCAGGCGATGGAGCCGCCGCCGGCGCTGACTTCGGCCAGATCGATCACGGGCACCCGGATCGGGTGCCCGGTGCCATGCATCCAGCGTTTCGCATTGGCGGCGCCGCCGACTTCGTATTCGGCGGTGACGGCGACCTCCCCATTGGCGATCACGCTGGCCTTGGCGGTGGTGCCGCCCATGTCGAATGAAATCAGGTTGGGCCGCCCGAGTTGCCGGCCAACCAGGGCCGCCGCGATCACACCGGCGGCGGGACCGGATTCGACCGCCATGGCCGGCATGCGCAGCCCCTCCGCGATATCGAAGACGCCGCCCGAGGAGCCCATGACCTGAAGCGCGGGCAATCCCATCGCCTGGGTTGCCTCCGACAGCCGGCGCAGATAGCTGGCCAGTAAGGGACCGACATAGGCGCAGACGGCGGTCGTGCTCGCGCGCTCAAACTCCCGGATTTCCGGCAGCACCTCACAGGACAGGAACACCCCGACATCCGGGAGCGCGGCCCGCAACGCGGCGCCAACCTTGCGCTCATGCGCATCGTTCAAAAACGAGAACAGGAAGGAGACCGCGACGGTCTGCAGCCCGGCTGCCCGGATCGCCGCGATCAAGGCGGGGAGTTCGTCTTCCGCGAGCGGGGTGACCACCTGCCCTTGGGCGTCGATGCGTTCGGTGATCTCAAACCGATGCCGGCGCGGCACCAGCACGCCGGGTCCGTCCTGAAACAGATCATACAGATCCGGCCGGGAGGAGCGCCTGAGCTCGAGCAAATCCCGGAAGCCGCGCGTGGCGACAAAGCCGGCGCGCGCGCCTTTTTTCTCCAACAGCGCATTCGTCACCACGGTGGTGGCATGCGACAGCATGACGACGTCAGCGGCGGCGACATGATGGGTGGTCAGCGCCTGGGTGATGCCATCAATGACACCCTGGCCGAAATCAGAGGGGGTCGTCAGGACCTTGGCGATCCCGATACGGCCGGTATTCTCCTCCACCATCGCGACATCGGTGAATGTGCCGCCGATATCGATCCCGATCCGCCAGGCCATGCGCGTCTCCTTCGCCGAGGAGCGCTATCGTTACCCAGCCCGCGACAGAGGGCAATCGGGTGCAGCCTCTCAGTCAGGGTGATCGCATATGGCTTACGGAGGAGCGGCACCCCCGTAAAACCGTCATCCTCGGGCTTG
>CAIUPC010000239.1 GCA_903900905.1 uncultured Acetobacteraceae bacterium | reverse complement strand
GGGACAAGCCCGGGGATGACGTTTTCAGGCGCCCAAGCCCGTCCAGCCAAGGGTATCGCGGTCAAATGCGATACCCCTGTGACGGGGACTGGATGGCCCCGCGGCAACACCCCATACACCGTGAGCGGACCCGTGCCGGCAGGGCTTCCCGGGTCACGCCCAAGAATGACGGGGAATGGACAGCCCGGCGGCAACACCCCTTACACCGTGAGCGCACCCGTGCCGGTGTTCGATTTTCTCAAGCGCACGACATGGGTATCGGCGGATCAGCCAGCCCGCGACTCCGTCGGCGCCCCGCCGTGGCGCTGGCGAATGCCGAAGGCCTGCAAGCCCATGCAAGCAGCGTTGCGCGGCTTCTGTCCGGGAAAGCTTGACCTGACGCGGCGCGGCCATCATGTTCCGCCGCGAAATCAACCCAATGATGAGGCCTGATGTCAAAAGAAGACATGATCGAATTCAGCGGCACGGTGATGGAGCTGCTGCCCAACGCCATGTTCCGCGTGAAGCTCGATAACGAACACAGCATTCTCGCCCACACCAGCGGCAAGATGCGCAAAAACCGCATCCGCGTGCTGGCCGGTGACCGGGTCAATGTCGAGATGACGCCCTACGACCTGAGCAAGGGACGCATCACCTTCCGGTTCAAATAGGTGTCTGCCCCTCCGCTGGTGCTGGCATCCTCCAGCCCGCGGCGCCTCTTGCTCCTGGCGCAGCTTGGCATCGTGCCAGAGCGCGTCGTCTCCCCCGACATCGATGAAACGCCGCTCCGCGACGAGCTGCCGCGCCCGTACGCCGAACGGATGGCACGGGCGAAGGCGGCGGCCGTGGCGTGCCCGGGCAGGTTCGTGCTGGCCGGTGACACCGTGGTCGCGGCTGGGCGGCGCATCTTGCCCAAGGCGGAAACCGAGGCCCAGGCCCGCGCCTGCCTGGCCCTGCTGTCCGGGCGCCGGCACCGGGTGCTGACGGGCATCGCGCTGGTCACGCCGGAGGGCAGGGTGCTGGATCGCCTGTCCGAAAGCATCGTCACCTTCAACCGATTGAGCCAGGCTGAGCAGGACGCCTATATCGCCACCGGCGAATGGCAGGGCAAAGCCGGCGGCTATGCCATCAACGGCATGGCCGCCAGCTTCATCCGCTTCCTGTCCGGCAGTTACTCCGGCGTTGTCGGCCTGCCGCTGTTTGAGACCGCGCAGTTGCTGCGCGGATGCGGCTGGCCGCTGCCGTGAACCCCATCCGCATCCTGGCCGCGTGCAGCCCGGGCGAGGTCCGGGTCGCCGCCGTCCAGGGTGAGACCCTGTTTGACTATGCCATCTGGCGCCCCGGCAATCCCGACGGAGTCGGCGACCTCCATCGCGGCCGGGTGCTGGCGCAGATGCCGTCCATGGGCGGCGCCTTCGTGGCGCTGAACGGCGAGGACGGCTTCCTGCCCGATAGCGAAGGCGCCAAAGGCCTGACCGAGGGCACCATCCTGCCCGTCCGCGTCACCCGCGCCGCGCTGGGCGGCAAAGGCCCGCGCCTGACCGCGCGGGTGAAGGCCGATGTGCAACCCGGCCCCGCCGGCCTGGTCCGCCGCGGCCCCGGCGCGGTGGAGCGCTTCGCCGCGCTGTATCCGGATGCTCCGGTGCTGATCGACGACGCCAGCCTGGCGGCGGCCCTGCGCGCCAGCCTGGGCCCGCGTCTGTCCGTGGTGGCGCAGGCCTTTGATGATGCGCTGGAGACCCGGGTCGAGGCTCTGGCCGAGACATCCGTGCCCCTGAACGGCGGCGCGCGGCTGTCGATCCATCCCACTCCGGCGCTGGTGGCGATCGATACCGATAGCGGCACCAGCAAGGACGGGCACGGCGCGGTCAACCGCTCCGTGGTGCCGGCCTTGGCGCGGGAGATCCGGTTGCGGAACCTCTCGGGCGCCATTGTCGTCGATCTCGCGGGGATGCCGATTCGCAAACGCGCCGCGCTGGGGCCGGCGCTGACGGAGGCGCTGGCGAGCGACCCGCTGAAACCCCGGTTTTTGGGCTTCACCGCGCTCGGCCTGGCGGAAATCCAGCGCTCGCGGGTGCATCCGCCGCTGCACGAACTTCTGGCCGGCCCGCATGCCGCCGGATTGGCCGCGTTGCGGGCGATTGCCGCCAATCTCGATCCCGATCCACGCCGCCTGCCGGTGCTGCATGCCGCGCCAACGGTGATCGAGGCGCTGCAGCGCGACTCGGTGGCCCTGGCCGATATCGCCAATCGCGCCGGCCGGGCGCTGACGCTACGATCCGACCCGGCATTTGCCGCCACTGACTGGAGGCTGGAGCAAGAGCATGGCTGACCCGCGTTGTCCGATTTGCCGCAAGGCCGCGACCCCAACCAACCGCCCGTTCTGCTCAAAACGCTGCTCAGACGTGGATTTGGGCCGCTGGTTGACCGGGTCCTACGTGATTCCGGGGCCGCCAGAGGAATTGGACGAAGACCCGCCGCCATCGCCGGAAGCGGCTTGATCCCGGAAGGCGGTTGGGTTAATCACCTGCCTCCGCTGCGGCGGACAGAGGCCCAGGTAGCTCAGTTGGTAGAGCATGCGACTGAAAATCGCAGTGTCGGTGGTTCGATTCCGCCCCTGGGCACCATTCTGATCAATGCGATCAGCTCCCGCGATACGTCGTATAAGTCCAGGGGGAGACCAGCAGCGGCACATGATAATGCCCCTCCGGTTCAGCAATCGAAAACCGGATCGGCACCATGTCCAGGAACGGCGGTGAGCCAACGGCGGCCCCGGTGCGCGCGAAATAGGCGCCGATATGGAAGCGCAGCTCATATGTGCCAATGCGCAATGGCATGCCGGAAATCAACGGCGCGTCCGTGCGCCCGTCATGGTTGGTAACCGTCGAAACCACGGTCGCGGTGCCGCTTTCCCCAATCTCATGCAACGAAATCGCGACCCCGGCGGCCGGCTTGCCGAGCACGGTGTCCAGCACATGGGTCGATACCCG
>CAIUPC010000238.1 GCA_903900905.1 uncultured Acetobacteraceae bacterium | reverse complement strand
GGCGGAAACCATGGTCCCCGGGACAAGCCCGGGGATGACGGTGAGGAGAGCATAGCCGAATGCCCTGGGGTTAGCCGAAGCGGCCGGTCACATAGGCATTCGTGCGCGGGTCGCGGGGGTTGACGAAAATCTGTTCGCTGGTGCCGAACTCCACCAGTTCCCCCAGATACATGAACGCGACGTGGTCCGACACCCGTGCGGCCTGCTGCATGTTGTGGGTGATGATCACGACGCAATACTGCCGGCCGAGATGACTGAGCAGGTCCTCCACCTGCGCCGACGAGATCGGGTCGAGGGCGGAACAGGGCTCATCGAACAGCAGGATGTCGGGGTCGAGCGCGATGGCGCGGGCGATGCACAGGCGTTGCTGCTGCCCGCCGGACAATGCGCGGGCGGGGTGGTTGAGGATGTCTTTCACCTCCTGCCACAGGGCCGCGCCGTGCAACGCCTTTTCGACCCGGCCATGCAGTTCGGCGCGGGAGAGGTGGTGATGCAGCCGGATGCCGAAGGCGATGTTCTCGAAGATCGTCATCGGGAACGGGTTGGGTTTTTGGAAGGTCATGCCGATGTGGGTTCGCAGCGCTGTGAGGTCTATCGCCGGGTCGAGGATGTTACGGCCATCGATCGTGACCTGACCGCTCGCGCGTTGATCGGGGTAGATCTCATAGACGCGGTTGAGGGTGCGCAACAGTGTGGTTTTGCCGCAGCCGGAGGGGCCGATCAGGGCGGTGATGCCGCGGTCGAAGATGTTCAGATTGATGTTCTTCAGCGCATGGTTCGATCCGTACCAGAAATTCAATTCATGGATCGCGATTTTGATCGCGGCGCCGGTTTGATTCGTGTGGCTGCTGTGGTGATCGTGCGCGAGGTCCGGCAGCGACGCATGTTTGGACCCGATCAATGAGGCTTGCAGTGATTCCGGACTCATCATGACGATTGCACCCTGTCTGGCCGCTCCGCAGACATAGGGGCGCCGGAGCGGTTGCTCTTTGATTGGGGTCAATGAAATGCCCGGTGGGACCAAGTATAATGTGGTTGTCATGAAATTGTCATGTGTTTCCGGCCCGATTTTCCCGTTCCAATACTCAAGGAGCCGCCGCTATGACTCATCCCTCCGCCGCCGCGCTGCTGGCGCGTATCGAGGCTTTGCGGGCCGATATCCGGACGGAGGCGGATACGGTCTTCGCCGGCTGGTCGGATGCGATCATGGATCGCCATTTCCGGCCGGCGGCGCGGAACCTCGCGGCCTATCTGGCGCTGCGCCGGCATGATCTGAGCGATCTGCAACCGGTGTTGGCGGCCTATGCGCTGAGTTCCCTGGGGCGGAGTGAGGCGCATGTGCTGGCCTCCCTCGATGCGCTATGCGCGACGCTGGCGCGGATGGCACGGGTGCCGGGGCACGATTATCCGCCCGCGGCCGCGCTGACGGCGGGCGCGCGGACGCTGGATGCGACCCAAACCCTGTTGTTCGGGGCGGATGTGATCGGTGCCCGGACGCGCATCATGGTCACGCTGCCGCCGGAGGCGGCGAGCGATGCGGCGCTGGTGCGGGGGCTGATCGATGCCGGGATGAGCTGCGCGCGGATCAATTGCGCGCATGATGACGCGGCGGCGTGGCGGGCGATGGCGGGTCTGGTGCGCTCCGCTGCCGAGGATGCGGGGCGGACCTGCCGCGTGCTGATGGATATCGGCGGGCCGAAATGCCGGATCGAGACGGTGCATGCCGCGGATAAGGTGCGCCTGTTCCGGGGTGACAGGATTGTCCTGGTGCGGGACCTCGGGCACGCGAAGCCGACCGACGCGGTTATTGCAACGATCACGTTTCCGGACCTGCTGCCGGAATTGCGCCCGGATCAGCAGGTCTGGGTCAACGACGGCAAGATCGGAGCCCGCGTCATCGCGGCATCGGATGGGCGGGTGGAATTGGAAGTGTTCAGCGCCCGCGCCAAGGGGGAGCGCTTCCG
>CAIUPC010000237.1 GCA_903900905.1 uncultured Acetobacteraceae bacterium | reverse complement strand
TCGATCCGGTGTGGTACCGGGCGCGCTACCCCCTGGTCGCAGCGGCGATTAAGGGCGGCACCTGGCGCTCTGCCCTTGAGCATTATTTATGCAACGATGAGCCTGCTGCTTTCGACCCGCTTCCGGAATTTTCAGAAGCATGGTATCTTGGTGAAGATCCCGGCCTGCGTGAGGTGATCGAACAAGGCGCCTTCCGAAATGGATATCGCCATTTCCTGTATCATGGTATAAATGAATTACGGTCGCCGTCAGAGGATATCGACCTCGCATCGTATAGCGGCCTCGCCAGCGTCAGGGCTGACCTGGCCAGTGGTGCCGCCCCAAACGCATTCAGTCATCTGTTAATAACCGAAACAAAAACCGGCATGCGCGCGAGCCAGCCCGCGGCGGCCCGGATGGAGGCAGCGCGGGCGCTGTATCAGACACGGGCGGCTGATATGCTGCTGCTCTATGGCCGGCAAATGCTGGAGTTCCCCGCCACCGACACGCCCGAGCTCTCGGTTATTCTGGTTGCTGACGCCTCATTCGCCATGACGATGATGACCCTGGCTTATTTACGTAACAATATTCCTGCATCCTGTGAAGTGATCGTGATCGACCCGGGCAGCGATCCAGCGCAGCGCAAGCTGGGACAATACCTGGCCGGCGTATCGGTCATCCGGATCGATGCGGAAATCCCATTCGCGGCCGCCTGCAATGCCGGCATTGCCGCTGCCCGGGGAACGGCGGTGCTACTCTTGCGCGACGGCGCGGAACTCATTCCCGGTGCCATCGTGGCGTCGTTGCGCCGGCTGAAAAGTAATCCGCGTATCGGCGCCGTCGGCGCCAAAATCATCCAGCCGCACGGTGTTCTGGCCCAGGCCGGCGGTGTCGTACGCTCGGATGGGTCGTTGCATGAATATATGCGTGACGCGTCACCGTTGGTCGCGGAGGCGAATTTCGTGCGCGATGTGCATTTCTGTGACCTCGCATGTCTGATGATCCGCGGCGATCTGCTGAAAGGTCGTGGCGGTTTGAACGCGGCAGTTCCAGAAGGCGCCTATCTCAGCGCGGATCTCTGCCTGCGTATCGGCCAGGCGGGCTACAGGGTCGTTTATGATCCGGAAGTGATCGTTTGGTCCTGGGGCGCGGAAGCCCCGGTAAAGCCCGATGATCAGGCGCGGTTCGCTGATGCGCACAGACAATTTCTGGCGCGCTGCCCGGAGCCCGATGGCGCCGCGATGGTGTTGGGGCGTATGGCGGATCAGGCCCGGCAGCGGGTCCTGGTGCTTGAAGACATGATCCCCTTGCGGTCTGCCGGCTCCGGTTTCGTCCGGTCCAATGATATCATCAAATCGATGTCGGAACTGAACTGCGCTGTCACGGTCTACCCCATCAATGACAGCATTTTCGCGCTTGAGGGCGTGTACGCGGATTTCCCCGACAGTGTCGAGGTTATGACCGAACACAGTCTGTCACGGCTGCGAGAGTTCTTATTATTGCGGCAAGGATATTACGATATCATATGGGTCTGCCGTACTCATAATCTTGACCGCATCCTGCCCGCGTTGGAGAAACTGCGAGAGAGCAGCGCGGTTATGCCGCGCATAATCCTTGATACCGAAGCAATCGGCGCGATCCGGTCAGCGGAATGGGCGGCTTTGGCCGGGGAACCGTTCGATCTCCCAGCCGCGCTGCGCAGCGAGTTCGCCCAGGCCGGATTGTGCCAGGCCACAATTGCCGTCAGCGCGGGGGAGGCGGCGGTCCTGCGCGATCTCGGCCTCCCGGATGTCCACGTCGTCGGACATGTCCGGACGCTGACGCCAGGCAGCAATCCCTTCCAGCAGCGCGCGGGTCTGCTGTTTGTCGGGGCCATTCACCGCATGGACAGTCCCAACTACGACAGCCTGTGCTGGTTGGTCGAAGAGGTCTTGCCGATTGTCGAGCAGTCGTTGGGGTGGGAAACGCGGCTGACCATCGCGGGTTACACCGCGCCAGGGGTGAGTTTGGATCGATTCCGGCTCCATCCGCGCGTGACCCTGCGTGGTGTGGTTGCTGATCTGGAACCGGTATATGGGGCCCATCGCGTGTTCGTGGCGCCTACCCGATATGCGGCCGGAATACCGTACAAGGTACACGAAGCCGCTTCATTTGGTATCCCGATCGTAGCGACCGAACGATTGGCCGGGCAATTGGGATGGACACCCGGGGACGCTTTGCTGGCTGCCCCGGCAAGCGATCCGGCAGGATACGCCGCGCTGATCGTCGCGCTGTACCGCGATGAGGCTTTGTGGTCGCGGTTGCGCGCGGGGGCTCTCGCCATGTTGCGTGTGGAATGTGATCAGGTGCAATATCAGGAGGCGATACAGAGGGTTCTCGGGGTTCCAGCACACCCGGAAACGTGAAGAGAATTAACTAATTTTAAGACTTGAGCCAATTTTTTTCAATAAGCCGTGAGACTTGTCAAATTCGACTCGATGCTGAAATTTAGTGCTTGTGAAACTATACGGTAACGCATAGCGTCCGGCCGCGTTGAGGTGCTCCCCTCACCTCGGCCAAGTGGCGGCCTCCGCGACGCCTGGCCGACCCCGTGTATGTCCCCAACACGGGGTCGGCAGTGGCGCTCAGGGCGTCAGGACCTCGATCGCATCACCGACAGCGAAACGGCCACCGTCGATCACCTCGGCATGCACGCCCAATTCAGTATGCCCATACAAATTCCGTAGTTCCGCTACCGGATCGGCGTCGCGTTCCGCGGATTCCGGGTTTACCTCGGTCGCCGGGCAGCGGACCGTGCCCTTGGTGATCCGCAACACTGCGCCGCCCATCTGAATTTCCTTCCCGACCCAGTCACGCTCACTCCAGGCCGGGGCGCCGCTGAACCAGACATTGGCACGGAAGCGCCGGCGATGGCGGCGGGCACCGATTTTGGCTTCGTAATCGTGCAGGCTGGCGAGGTTGATCAGGCTGACCACCTTCTGCCGCTGATCGCAGAACGAATGCCCCTCCACATATTCGAAATGCGGCGCCCCGCGCGCTTCGTCGCCAAGCCAGGCCGTGAGAAACGCGCCGATTTCGGCACGTCCGGCCGGGGTCAGCGCCTTGGCCGCGACGGTCGCACCATCGGGCGCACGCAATGTCAGCAAGCCGGTGCCGGGTTCGAAGAACGAGGCCAGCTGCGCGATCCGCGCATTGCGGGCCAGGCACATGAAGTTGGTCTTCTGCAGCCAGCGCGGTTCAGCGGCATCGAAGCCCGAGTCGCCCTGCGCCAGCGCGAAGGCGCGGTCCCAGGGGATGCAGCCGCCGATATCCACGGTGGCGTCGTCAAGCGCTTCTGCTGTCAGGCCTTTGACCGGGAAGCGGTACAGGTATTCGATACGCATGATTGGGGTCCCCCTTGAGTGGCAGCTTGCCCGATCCCACCTGTTCAATGAAAGGGTTGTGTTGGCGTTGCCGCGATTGGGGCGCCATCGAACCCGTCGCCTGAAAAGAGGGACATAATCATGGACATGGAAAAATTCACCGAGCGGTCGCGCGGTTTTTTGCAGGCCGCACAGACCATCGCGATCCGCGAGTTTCATCAGCGCATCGCCCCGGAGCATCTGCTGAAAGCGCTGCTGGACGATGAAGAAGGCGCGGCGGCCGGCCTGATCCGCGCCGCCGGCGGTGATCCGAAAGCCGCGCTGTTGGCCATTGAGGCCGACGTTAACCGCAACGCGAAAGTCAGCGGCGGCGGCGCCGGCCAGCCGCAGATCACGCCCGATCTGCTGCGGGCTTTGGACTCCGCACAACAGGTCGCGACCCGCGCCGGCGACGAATTCGTCGCCCAGGATCGGGTGCTGCTGGCCTTGGCGGCCTCTGACACCACCGCCGGACGCGCCTTGAAGACGGCGGGCGTCAGCGTTCCTGCTTTGGAAAAGGCCATCGCCGATATCCGCAAAGGCCGCAAAGTCACCAGTGAGAACGCCGAAGCCAGCTTCGAAGCCCTGAAGAAATACGCCCGCGACGTCACCGCCATCGCCCGGGAAGGCAAGCTCGACCCGGTTATCGGCCGCGACGAGGAAATCCGCCGCACCATCCAGGTCCTCGCCCGCCGCACGAAAAACAACCCGGTTCTCATCGGCGAACCCGGCGTGGGTAAGACCGCCATCGTCGAAGGCCTCGCGCTGCGCATCGTCAATGGCGACGTGCCGGAGGCCTTGAAGAACAAGAAGCTGCTGTCGCTCGACCTCGGCGCGATGGTCGCGGGTGCGAAATACCGCGGTGAGTTCGAGGAACGGCTGAAGGCCGTGCTGAAAGAGATCGAATCCGCCGAAGGTCAGGTGATCCTGTTCATCGACGAGATGCACACGCTCGTCGGCGCCGGCAAGGCGGATGGGGCGATGGACGCGTCCAACCTGATCAAGCCGGAACTGGCCCGCGGCACGCTGCACTGCATTGGCGCGACGACGCTGAGCGAATACCGCAAGCACGTCGAAAAGGACGCGGCTTTGGCCCGCCGCTTTCAGCCGGTGTTCGTGGGCGAGCCCAGCGTCGCCGACACGATCAGCATCCTACGCGGCATCAAAGAGAAATATGAGCTGCATCACGGTGTCCGCATCACCGATGGCGCCCTGGTGGCCGCGGCGACCCTGTCCAATCGCTACATCACCGACCGCTTCCTGCCGGATAAAGCCATCGATTTGATGGATGAGGCGTCGTCGCGCCTGCGCATGCAGATCGACAGCAAGCCGGAGGCGCTGGATGAACTCGACCGCCGGGTCATGCAGCTCAAGATCGAGCGCGAAGCTCTGAAGAAGGAAACCGACGCGGCCTCGAAAGACCGTCTGGTGAAGCTGGAGAAGGAACTGGCTGATCTGGAGGAGAAGTCGAATGCGATGACGGCGGCGTGGAAGGCGGAAAAGGGCGAGGTGCAGGAAGCCCAGAAGCTGAAAGAACGCCTCGACCAGGCCCGCAGCGAAGTCGAAGTGGCGCAGCGCCGCGGCGATCTGACCCGCGCCTCGGAGCTGCTCTATGGCGTCATCCCGGCGATTGAAGGCCTGCTGTCGCAATCCGGCGATGGCAAGCTGGTCAATGAGGCGGTGAACGAAGCAGCGATCGCTGGCGTCGTGTCCCGCTGGACCGGCGTGCCGGTGGATAAGATGCTCGAGGGCGAGCGCTCCAAGCTGATGAAAATGGAGGACAAACTGCGGGAGCGGGTTGTCGGCCAGGATCAGGCTCTGGTGGCCGTCGCCCATGCGGTGCGGCGTGCCCGCGCCGGTCTGCAGGACCCGAACCGGCCCATCGGCAGCTTCCTGTTCCTCGGCCCGACCGGTGTCGGCAAGACGGAACTGACCAAGGCGCTGGCCGCGTTCCTGTTCGACGACGACCGGGCGATGGTGCGCATCGATATGAGCGAGTTCATGGAGAAGCACAGCGTTTCCCGCCTGATTGGCGCGCCTCCCGGCTATGTCGGCTACGACGAGGGCGGCGTGCTGACCGAAGCCGTGCGGCGGCGTCCCTATCAGGTGATCCTGTTCGACGAGGTCGAGAAAGCACATGAGGACGTGTTCAACGTGCTGCTGCAAGTGCTGGACGATGGCCGTCTGACGGACGGGCAGGGGCGGACGGTCGACTTCAAGAACACCATTATCGTGCTGACCTCTAACCTCGGCTCCGACGTCCTGGCGGCGCAGCCGGAGGGTGAGAAGGTCGAGATGGTGCAGGGCCAGGTGATGCAGGCGGTGCGCGCGCATTTCCGGCCGGAATTCCTGAACCGCCTGGACGAGATCATCCTGTTCCGCCGCTTGCAGCGGGCTGACATGGCCTCAATCGTGAAGATCCAGCTGGAACGCCTGCGGGCCTTGCTGACCGATCGCAAGATCGAGCTGGACCTGGATCGCAGTGCTTTGGATTGGCTGGGGGCGGAGGGCTACGACAGCACCTACGGCGCCCGGCCGCTGAAGCGGGTGATCCAGCGGACGTTGCAGAACCCGCTGGCCGGCATGATCCTGGATGGGTCCATCAAGGAAGGCGACACCGTGCATGTGTCGGCCGGGCATGATGGTCTGGTGATCAACGGCGAATTGGCGGCGGCGGCGTAAAAGAGCCGGGGAGCGCGGGTGCTGCGTCAGCGCCTGCGTTTCCCGGCTTTATCGCGATTTAATGCCGGGTCGCGTCAACACGATAGATACTGAAGAAGTCGCCGGATTTCAGTAATTCCAGCTGCCGTGGCAGCGTTGGATGCGCGCCCCAGTGCAGTTCAATCGCATAGTCGTAATGGTTTGGCCAATCACCCCAATAGTTACGCCGGGCCAGGGGGTCCCGCTCTCCCAGCATGGCCGGTCCTTTGACGGGATCAGCGCCAGCGGCGATGTCTTCCAGGGTCGGGGGGTGACCATGCGGGGTGCAGGTAATTCACGAAACCAAGGTTAAACACATAACCACATGGCAACAATAAGCTCGCCGCCAGCCAGGGGGAGAGATGGCGGTACAGTGCGGCGTGAATCGCCATGGTGCCAAGGACGAACAGAGCAATGCAGATGTTCAGAAACAGCTGCCCGGCGTCCTATATCGACGTCAGGCGCGCCAGCAGAGGCACCAGCAGATCCATCCCCAAATAAGGGGCGGGCC
>CAIUPC010000236.1 GCA_903900905.1 uncultured Acetobacteraceae bacterium | reverse complement strand
CGGACAAGCCGGGCCATGACGTTGCAGAGCAGAACGGGCGAAATTCGTTTCCGCGATCTGTGAATGCGGTAGGGCTTGTCCGGGCCACCTATCGCGGCAGGGTGCGGCGGGGTTGGCCCGGACAAGCCGGGCCATGACGATATAGAGCACGACGGACGAAATTCGTTTCCGCAATCTGTGAATCCGGTAGGGACAAGCCGGGCCATGACGGATATGGCATGAGCCAATGGTCATGCCGGTCAGTATGATCCGCGTTCATCCGTGGCCGATACGGGGCTTCCCACGGCACAGACCCGGCCGTGATCGGATTGGCCGCGCGCCACCATACGCGTCATGACAGGCCCCGGCACGCCTGATACAGTCGCTGCCATGGTTCATGTCCGGCGCGCCCTCTTTCTTGCCCTGTCTCTCCTGTCCGCCTGCGCGGCAACGGAGGCTTCCCCGGATCAGGCCTTTCGCCGGGCCGATGACACGCCCACGGGCGCGTTCGGGCATTTTCTGGCGGGGCGCTTCGCCCTGACCGAAACCGACCCCGAAATCGCCGCCAAAGAGTTGCTGCGCGCCTACGCGATGGCGCCCGAAGAGCCGGAACTGCTGCAACAGGCCTTCATCGCCAGCATCGCCGCCGAACGGCCGGAAGCACTGGTGCTGGCACGGGCGATGCCGGACAACATGGCAGCCCAACTGCTGCTCGCCGGCGACGCCCTGCAGGCCGGCCGCTGGGCCGAAGCCGAGCGGCGGTTTCATGCCCTCCCGCGGGAGGGTCTGTCGCAACTCCTGCAGCCGCTGCTGGTCGCCTGGGCCCAGCAGGGCGCCGGCCACATCGACGCCGCGCTGCAGACCCTGCGCCCCTTCATCGACAATCCGCGTCTGCGGGGCATCTACACCCTGCATGCCGGCCTGATCGCGGAGGCCTCCAACCGTCCGGTCGAGGCTGCCCGCCATTTCCAGGGCCTCATCCAGGATCCGCCGGACGGCGACCTGCGGCTGGCGCAGATCCTCGCCAGTTGGCACGAGCGAAACAACCGCCCGGCCGAGGCCCGCCGCCTGCTGGCCGGTGTGGCGGACCGTTCACCTGAAGCCGGGATCGCACTGCGCGACCTGCTCGCCGCCGTGGGCGCGCGCCCGGTCAACACCCCGGCCGAAGCCGTCGCGGAGGCTTATGTCGCTTTGGCTTTGGCCCTGCGCGCGCAGGACCAGAACGACGCCGCGCTGCTGATGCTGCGCATGGCTTTCCGGATGCGGCCGGACTTCGCGCTCGGGCGGATCATGGAGGCCGACATCCAGAGCGCGCGCAAGCACTATGATCTGGCACTGAAGGCGGTGGACTCTATCGGCCCAGCCGATCCGTTGATCGCCATGGCGCGCTTGCGCCGGGCCGCCATTCTGGATCGCATGGATCGCCGCGACGACGCGATCGAGGCCCTGCGTCAGATCGCCGCGGACCACCCGGAAAGCCGGCTGCCCGATCTGCAGCTGGGCGATCTGCTGCGGTTCCAGAAACGGTATCCGGAGGCGATTGCCGCCTATTCCCGGGCCATCGCCAGGATCGATACGCCCGTGCGCTCCGACTGGCTGGCGTTTTATCAGCGTGGCGTGGCCTATGAGCGTTCCAACCGCTGGGCGCTGGCGGAAGCCGATCTGAAGATGGCGCTGGAACTGGCGCCGGGGCAGCCGTTCGTGTTGAATTATCTGGGTTATTCCTGGGCCGATATGGGCCGCAATCTCGACCAGGCGCGGGCGATGATCCAGCAGGCCGCGGTGGACCGCAAAGACGATGGCGCGGTTGCCGATAGCCTGGGCTGGGTGATGTTCCGCCAGGGCGACGTCGCCAATGCGGTCCGTACCCTCGAACGCGCGGTGGAGCTGGAGCCGCAGGACGCCACGATCACCGAGCATCTCGGTGACGCCTATTTCGTCGCCGGCCGCAAGATCGAAGCCCGCTATCAGTGGAAGCGCGCTTTGACCCTGAGCCCCGCGATTGAGGACGTCGCCAAGCTGGAAGACAAGCTGAAGAATGGCCTGGCCGGCGTGGCCGCGGGCAACCGGCAGACGCCGTGACCCCGGACGTCTCCGAACTGGCCCCGGCCAAGATCAACCTGTCGCTCCATATCACCGGCAAGCGCGCCGATGGCTATCACTTGCTCGATAGTCTCGTGGTCTTCGCCGCCATGGGCGACCGCCTGACCGTTTCCCCCGCCGAATCCCTGTCCCTCCGTGTGATCGGCCCCTTCGCCGCGGGGCTGGAGAAGGAGGGCGATAACCTCGTCCTGCGCGCCGCGCGGGCCTTGGCCGAGGCGGCGGGTATCGCACCGCATGCGGCCCTGGTGCTGGAGAAGAACCTACCGGTTGCCTCCGGTATCGGCGGCGGTTCGGCCGATGCGGCCGCGGCACTGCGCCTGCTGGCCCGGCTGTGGGGCGTCGCGCTGACGCCTGAGCGTCTGCACGCCATCGCCGCGCGACTGGGCGCCGATGTGCCGGTGTGCCTGGGCCGGGTGCCAACACGGATGCGTGGCGTGGGGGAGGTGCTGGAACCCGCCCCGGGCCTTCCGGCCTGCGGCCTGGTGCTGGTCAATCCCGGAGTCGCCCTGGCCACGGCCGATGTGTTCCGCGCCCGTTCGGCCGCGTTTTCGCCGCCCTTGGCACTGCCGGAGGCCTGGTCCGGCGCGGCGGCGATGGCGGCGGATCTGGCGGGGATGACCAACGATCTTGAACCCCCGGCCGTGGCGCTGCGGCCGGTTATCGGCGCGGTTCTGGCGGCCATCGCCGCCCGGCCCGGCTGCCTGCTGGCGCGGATGAGCGGCTCCGGCGCGACATGCTTCGGGCTCTTCGCGGATGCGGATACGGCGGCGCGCGAGGCCGCTGCATTGGTTCGGCCCGGCTGGTGGGCTTGGGGCGGGGGGCTGAATCGCGCATAACGTGCTTGCCGCGAGCGCTCGCTCGACCTATCAAACGGGTCTCGCGTGCTTGCGCCAGTTGGGGTGTCGCCAAGCGGTAAGGCAACGGATTTTGATTCCGTCATTCGGAGGTTCGATCCCTCCCACCCCAGCCAAACGCGACGCACGATCATCCGCTGATGTGCTTCGGTTCGGGATCGCGTTTTCCGCCGGCAGACTGGCGGGCCTGAAAGCGGACCCGCCAGCATGGATACCGTCGCCGCTTCGGTTACGGCGCGATCATCCGATACACCCGCGCCGCGGTGCCGCTATAGAGCGCGGTCTTCTCCGCCGCGGAGGCATTGGCGGTGATCCGCTTGAATGCGTTCCACAGTTCGGTATAGCCGCCGGACTGCTTGTCGGGCGGGAAGTTGCTCTCGAACATGCAGCGGTCGACGCCGAAAGCCTCGATGCAATGCTCGATATACGGGCGCCAGGCTGCGGCAAGGTCATCCGACGACGGCGGCAATTCCCGCTCGTGGAAGTCGAAGCCCACCGACACCATCCCGAGCCCGCCCAGCTTCATCGTGACATTGGGGCATTTGGCGAGTTCGTTGATATTGGCCTGCCAGGATTTGAAAATCTCCGGGCGGTGACCCGAATAGGGGCCAACGCCGAGGATGCCGCCGACATGGTTCAGGATGATCGACGTCTCCGGGAACGACCGCGCCAGATCGATCGCATCCGGCAATTGCGGGTGGTACTGCCAGGATTCGAAGCTCAGCCCGAGCGGGGCCAGCTGCGCGAAGCCTTCGCGGAATTTCGGGTCCATCACCTGGTGCAGCGGCACCGGGCGGGAGGCGTATTTGCTCACCGCCTCATGCACGTCCCAGGCGACGCCATGGCGCATGCCGCGCAACCGCCCGCCGGCGGCAATGATCTCGGCCTCCATCAGCTCCCGCACATTCGCCGCGCCGAGCGTCAGATCGCCGCCACCGATAATCACCTCCGCCACCCGGCAGGGGCCAAAACCGCCCGAGGCGCTCATGGCCGCGAGGCCCGCGACGAACTCAATCTCGCCAAGCGGGGCCATGTGGCGCGGGCCGTCCTTACGATACATCGCCCGGCATTCCAGGAAGACGGTCGAGACGATGTTGTGCCCGCCGCCGATATCGGACAGCAGCCCTGGCAGCAGATACTCGCCCCGGTTCGGCGCATGCCAGAAATGGTGGTGCGGATCGATGATGGGCAGTTCCGGCTCTAGCGCCGCCTCTGTCGGGCGCCTGGCGAGCCAGCTGGCGAGGGCGTCGTCGTCGCGTACGTGGGAGCCGCGGTATTCGCCTTTGGAGTCTGCGACCTGGGCCATGTTTGTTTCCTCCGTTGCAGTCGTGCGTCGGTTTGTTCGAGACCATTCACTGTACGACGGATAGCGGCGTTCGGCGAGACCGGGCGGGTGGGACGACAGGATGATCGCATATGGCACTTCGGCGAGGTCTGTCGCGAAAGCCGATCCAAATGCGAAGCCCTGGCTGCGTCAGACGACGCGTTCCGGGGGCAGCCATATTTCGACGACGGTGCCTTGGCCTTTGGTGCTCAGGAGCCGCATCGTGCCGCCATGCAGTTCGACCAGACGCAAAGCCAGCGGCAGGCCGAGGCCGGTTCCCTCGAAATTTCGCGCCAGAGAGCTATCGACCTGGCCAAACGGCTGCAGCGCGACTTCGATCTCGTCGTTGCTCATGCCGATGCCGGTATCGCGGACGGTGATCATGATCCCACCGTCCGGCGGCTGCTCAGCGCGCACGGTGACCGCGCCGCCCATATCGGTGAACTTCACCGCGTTCGACAGGATATTGATCATGATCTGGCGCAGCTTGGTCACATCGCCCCGTATTTTCGGCAGCTGTGGCGCCAGATCCGCGCGCAATGCGATGCCGTTCTTGAGCGCCCGGCCGGTCACGACGACCAGGCTGCCCCGGATAATATCGGTCAGGTCGACCGTTTCCTCGATCAGATGCTCCGTGCCCGATTCGACTTTGGAAATATCCAAAATGGCATTGATCAGCTCCAGCAGATGCTGACCCGAGGCATGAATATCGCTGGCATGTTCGATGATCGCCGCTGAACCGGGGATTCGCGCGGCGCTTTCGCGGATGATTTCGGAAAAGCCGATAATGGCGTGCAACGGGGTGCGAAGCTCGTGGCTCATATGCGCCAGGAACCGGGATTTCGCCTGGCTGGCGGCCTCGGCCCGTTCAGCGGCGGCCAGCAGTTCTTTATTGACCCGGGACAGTTGCGCCTGATCCTCCTGAATCAGCGCCCGGGCGGAGAGCAATTGGACCCGTTCTATTTCCAGCTCGATCTCACGCAGCATACGGCGATGCACTTCCAGCGCCAGCAGAACCGCGAGGATGACGAGGATCACCACGCCCATGACCCCGAAAGCGGTCACGGTCCGTGCATGGCCGCGGGCTTCGGCGAGCACATCTTCCAGATCGAACGCGACATCGACGATCAGCGGATAGGTTTCGAGCCGGCGGTAATTAAAAAGCCGTTCAACGCCGTCGATGATACTGACCCGGAAATAGGACCCGTATCCGCCCGCCGCGAGTTTGTGCGGCAGCGGACCGCCGCCGACAGACTTGCCTGGCCCCAACGCGCCATCCGGATGCGCCGCATTGACCCGTCCGCGGATGACATGGTCGAGGCCGATAATGGTCAGCGTGCCGCGCTGCCCAAGATCGATGCGGTCATACAGTGCCTCCAACTCCACGGGTGGCACGAGGAACACCAGGACCCCCAGGAACCGGCCATCGGCGGTCTCAATCCGTTTGCTGAAATGGATCATGTCCTTTTCGAGCACGCGCTCGTGCATGGGCACGCTGATATACAGACCTGCATCGCGGCGTTCACGATGGATGGAGAAGAACTCCTTGCTGCTCATGTCCACATGCATGCCGACGCGGCCGGTGTTGATGTAAATCGACTCGCCATCCGGTCCGACCAGCGCCAGGAACGCCGTCGGGCGGGCGAGGACCGGGACATCGCGCGCCCAGCGCTCGATCTCTTCCAGATTGAGCTGACCATCCTCGCCCAGCGGGCGGCGGCGCAAAATCGCATCCATCGCGCCGTTGATCGTATCGATCGTATGGGTCAGTTCGACCGCGAAGGCCGCCGACAGGTTGCGCCCGTTTACGCGCCCGCGCTCGAATGCCGCCTGCCGGTCGGACCAGATCGACCAGCCGATCAAACCCCACATCACGAGGCCGAGTCCGAAGGCGAAGAGGGCGATGGAACGGTTGGTCCGCTTTGCCGACTGCCGCGCTCTGGCCGCGATCGTTGCTCGCAGGCGCTCGGCGTCGCCGGGTGAGTCTCCTGGAATGGCGGCTGTTTCGCTCACGGCACCGCAGCCAGGAATGCCCGAACCGCGCTCACGAAGATATCGAGCTGATCGTGATGCACCCAGTGGCCGGCCTTCGGCACCGCCAGAACCTGGGCATTGCGGAAATGATCCAGCCGGCCGCCGTCCGCTGGCGGTTTCGCCCAGCTTTCCTCCCCATAGACCAGGAGGGTGGGGCAGGTGATACGCGACCACAGCGCCGCGACCATGGCGCGGCTCATGTCATACGGCGGCCAGAGGCGGACATACTGGTCGAATTTCCAGCTGTAGCTGCCGTCCTCGTTCTGGTTGATGCCATGCTCGGTCAAATGCCGGGTCTGGGCGTCGGACAGATGGGCATTCGCCTCTCGCATCCGTGCCAGGGCGTCGTCCAGGGTTTTGTAGCGGTGCGGCTGGCGGCCGGACAACGCACGGCCTTCTTCGATCCAGGATCGCATGCGGTCCGCGATGGTGTCCGTGCTCGCCACTTCCGGCGCCCGCGGGCCCGGGCCGAGCCCTTCGATCGCCACCAGCCTCTGCACCGTTTCCGGGTAGATGCCGGAATAGCGCAGCGCGATATTGCCGCCGAGGGAATGGGCCACGATCGTCACCGGCGCCAGCTTCTGCTGATGGATCAGCTGCGCCAGATCGTAGATGTAATTCGCCATCGTGTAGTGGCCGGCAGCCGACCAGGCGGAGTCGCCATGGCCGCGCAGATCGGGCGCGATGACGTGGTAATCATCGCGGAAGGCACGCGCCACCCAGTCCCAGTTGCGGCAATGATCCCGCCCGCCATGCAGCAGGATCATCGGCGGCGCCTCCGGGTTGCCCCAATCCACGTAATGCATGCGCAGCCGTTGCGAGAAAAACACCCGCGAGGTCGGCCCCGGATCCGCGTTAACCATCAGCCGATCGGCGGCCGTTTCTTGTGCCAAGGCGTTGCCCTTTCGTAGGCGGCGGCGACGCGTAGCACAGTTGCGTCGTCGAAGTAACGCCCAACGAACTGAACCGACACCGGCAACCCGCCGCTCGACAGCCCGGCCATCATCGCCAGGGCCGGATGCCCGGTGACGTTGAACGGGGAGCGCGCCTGGCGCGGATAGGTGCGCGCGGTTTCCTCCGGATCGTCCATGCGGCTGGAGGGATCCATGGAGCTGGCGCACAGCAGCACGTCATACTCACGCAACGCATCTTCCACCGCCGCGATCAGTTCCAGCCGGCGGCGCTGGGCGCCCACGTAATCGCCCGCGGTCATGAACGCGCCCGGCAGCAGCCGGCGGCGGGAGAGCTGGCCGTATTCGCCCGGGCGATCGCGCAGCCAGGGGGCATGGATCGACCAGGCCTCACTGCACAGAATGACCCGGTTGATGCCGGAGAATTCGTTCAGCGACGGCAGCGTGACGGTGCGGACCTCCGCCCCTTCGGCCTGGAGGATGCGGGCCACGTCTTCGAGGCCGGCCGTCACCTCCGGATGCGCGGGCATGTCGGTTTCATGGAAATGGCGGACAAAGCCGATGCGCAGGCCGCGCACCCCGCGATCCAGCATCCGCCCGAAATACCGCGCCTGCGTTGCCGTGCTCCCGGGGTCGGCCGGGTCGTGCCCGGCGATCGCATCCAGCATCAGCGCGTTGTCGGCGACCGTGCGGGTCAGCGGCCCGACATGGTCCAGCGTGAACGACAGCGGGAACACCCCGCGCCGCGACACCAGCCCATAGGTCGGCTTGAGCCCCACGATGCCGCAGGCGCTGGCGGGATTGCGCACCGAGCCGCCGGTGTCCGAGCCCAGCGCCACCGGGAATAACCCTGCGCATACCCCGGCGCCGGAGCCAGAGGACGAGCCGCCCGGATGGTAATCCGGGTTCCAGGGGTTGCGCGCCGGCGGGAAGGGGAGATCGAAACTCGGCCCGCCAATGGCGAATTCATGCGTGGACATCTTGCCCATGATGATCGCGCCGGCCTGGCGCAGCTTCTGGATCACCACCGCGTCGGTCTTGGCGATGTTGTTCACCAGCACCTGAGAATGGCAGGTCGTCGGCAGGGTCGCGACGTCGATAATGTCCTTCACCCCGACCGGCACGCCATGCAATGGCCCGCGGATGCGGCCCTGGGCGATTTCCGCCTCCGCCGCGCGGGCCGCGCCCATCGCGCCCTCCGCATCGAGGCGGATGAAGGCGTTCAGTTTGGGGTCGAGCTTTTCGATCCGCGCCAGCAGCGCGGTGACGAGTTCGACCGGGGAGAGGGTTTTCGCGGCGAAGGCGCGCGAGGCCTCAACGGCGGTGAGCCAATGCGCTTCGGTCACAGCCCCACCCCCGCTTGCATCGGCGGCCAGGGTTCCGCGGTGGGATCGGTTGGGACCTTGACCGCGCCGGCATTGTTCAACGCCTGGGCGGCGGCGGCGGCGACGTCATCGGGAAATTCAGCCAGGGCTTTGTCGAGGCCGGCCGCGCGGACAAGCGCTGTCAGAAGAGTTTGATCCACGGTCTCACCATCGGAAGGTTGCGATGGCGATCATGCCGCCATGGGCGGGGGGATGGGAAGGGGGGAGTGGCGATCCCCAAGGGCTATCGCATAGGCCGATATTGCGTTTGCTTCGGCAGGCCGGGCGGTAAAAAACCGTCATCTCCCGTGTTATCGGTCAACCCTGAAATCGGATTTTATTATCGTTTGGGCTTCCGCGTTGGTGGATCAATCGCGTCCGAACCCCTTTGGCAATTGGATGGAGGCGATG
>CAIUPC010000235.1 GCA_903900905.1 uncultured Acetobacteraceae bacterium | reverse complement strand
CTGGCACTACTCCGCCAGGAACGCGGTCACGAGGTCGTTGACCCGGCCAGGGGCCTCGACTTCCGGCAGATGGCCGGCGCCGTCGAGAATGACCAGGCGGGCGTTCGGCAAGGCTTTTTCCAGGATGGCGGCATTGGTCTCCGTCGGGTTCACCTTATCCTCCGCCCCCTGAATCAACAGGATCGGCATTCCCAGCCGATCGGCGAAATCGGGGGTGTAATAATCCCCCAGGCCGAAGCGCACCGCCTGCATGAACCCCTTGGGATTGGTGGCGCGCAGCACATCGCGCACCAGCGCCGCCGTTTCCGGGGTCACCTGGGCGCTCAGCAGCGCCGCGACCCGGGCGCCAAAGCCATAGCCGCCGGAGGCAACCTGCGCCTGGCGCTGGGCGATGATGCGGGCTTTTTCTTCCTCCGGCATGTCCTTGCGGCCGATACCGCTGCCGGTCAGCACCATCTTGGTGACGATACCGGGATGGTAGTTGGCAAAGCACTGCGCCACCCGGCTGCCGAAAGAGTTGGCCATGATCTCCATCCGGTCGATTTTCATCGCCGCCAGGAAGTCAGCCAGAGCATCGGCATAGTCCCGGCATTCCGGTGATTCCTTCACCAGATTGTCGCTCAGGATGTAGCCAGGCGCGTTCCAGGCCACGACGCGCCGGTTCTCGCTGAGACCGGCGAACTGGAAGCGCCAGTGCATGGAATTCGCGCCAACGCCGTGCAGCAGCACCAAGGGTGGCGCCTCCGGGCGCCCGGCTTCCATGTAGCTGAAGCGATCACCGGTGTAGCGGGCGCGGGCCGCTTCGGGAATGGCGACGAAGCGCAGCTCGGGCAATGGCGGCACGGGTTGCGCGACAGCGGGGAGGGTCATGAGCACACCCAGCAGGAAAAGCGTGAACCGGATCATGGGCGCGGCAGGGCCCGCCACCCGATATCGTTGCGGCAGAATCCTTCCGGCCAATCGATCAGCCCGATAGCTTTATAGGCCGCATCGCGGGCTGCCTGCAGGTTGGGCCCGGTGGCGCAGATCGTCAGCACCCGGCCGCCGGCGGCGCGGATCGTGCCGTCCGCGTCCTGCGTCGTGCCGGCATGGAAGATCGTGACATTGGGCACCGCGCCGGCGCGATCCAGGCCGCGGATGATGCTGCCCCGCTCCGGCGCTTCCGGATAGCCGCGCGCGGCCATGACCACGGCGACGGCTTCGGTGTTGTTCCAGCGCAGGTCGAAGTTGTCCAACTCCCCATCGCAGGCCGCCTGCAGCGCCGGCAGCAGGTCGGAGCGCAGCTTCAGCAACAGCACCTCGCATTCGGGATCGCCGAACCGGGTGTTGAACTCGATCAGCTTGGGGCCGTCTTCGGTGAGCATCAGCCCGGCAAACAGAATGCCGCGGAAGGGCATGCCGCGTTCCGCCATTTCGGCCAGGGCGGGGCGGATGATGCGGTCGAACGCGGCCTGCTCCAGCGCGGCCGGGAAGGCCGGCACGGGGGAGTAGCAGCCCATGCCGCCGGTATTCGGCCCGGTGTCACCGTCGCCGACACGCTTATGGTCCTGCGCCGAACCCAGCGGCAGCGCGGTTTCGCCGTCGCAGAGGGCGAAGAGGGAGACTTCTTCGCCGATAAGGCATTCCTCGATCACCACGGCGGCGCCGGCATCGCCGTGGACGCGGGCGTCCATGATGGCGTCGATGGCGTTCAGGGCTTCCTCTTCGGTCGCGGCGACCACCACGCCTTTGCCGGCGGCGAGGCCGTCGGCCTTGATCACGATCGGGGCGCCGCGGCGGCGGACGAATTCCCGCGCGGCCTCGGCGTCTTCGAAGCGCTCCCAGCGGGCGGTTGGAATGCCGGCGGCGTCGGCGATTTCCTTGGTGAAGGTCTTGCTGCCCTCCAGCTGCGCGGCGGCCATCGACGGGCCGCAGCAGGGGATGCTGGCGGCTTCCATGGCGTCGGTGAGGCCGGCGACCAGCGGCGCTTCCGGGCCGGGGATGACGAGATCGATCTCGTTATCCTGGGCGAAGGCGACCAGCTGCTCGAATTCCAGCACGCCGATGGGCACGCATTCGGCCACGGACGCGATGCCGGGATTGCCGGGGGCGCACCAGAGTTTGGTCAGCAGGGGGCTGGCCGATATGGCCCAGCACAGCGCGTGTTCTCGCGCACCCGATCCAACAACCAGCACCCGCATGCGATACTCCCTCTGGTTCCGCGGCGCGGCTGTAGCATAGGTTGCCGCCATGGACGATTCATCCGATTTCAACGATTTGCCCTGGCTGACGCCGGAGCGGGCGCGGTTGTATGCCGTGACCGCCGCTTTGGCCTTTTTTGGCACCATGGCGGGGCTGCTGGCGGCGCTGAATGGCGGCTTCGACCAGTCCGGCCTGCCGTTCGGGATGGACTATGCCAGCTTCTGGGCGGCCTCCCGCCTGGTCTGGGCGGGGAACGGGGCCGACGTCTACGTGCAGGCGCTGCATAAGCTGGCGCAACTGCCGATCGTGCCGGCGGCTGAGTATGAGGCGTTTTATTACCCGCCGCCGTATTTGTTGCTGTGCGTGCCGCTGGCGGCGCTGCCGTTCTTTGCCTCCCTGGCGGCGTTCATGGGGGTGACGGGGCTGGCCTATGCGACCGCGCTGCGCCAGGCGGTGCGGTCGCCGTTCGTGATCCTGGCGGCTTTGGCCTTCGCGCCGGTGATGCTCAATCTGATCGCCGGGCAGAATGCGATGATCACCGCGGCCATCATCGGCACCGGGCTGACGCTGATGGATCGCCGGCCGCGGCTGGCGGGGCTGATTTTGGGGCTGATGGTGATCAAGCCGCATCTGGCGCTGGCGGTGCCGGTGGCGCTGGTGCTGTCGGGACGTTGGACGGTGCTGGTTTGCGCCGGGCTGAGCGCGGCGGCCCTGATGGGAATCAGCACCGTGGTGTTCGGGTTCGAGGTCTGGCCTGGCTTCCTGCATGCGGCCGAGACCGGGCGGCAGACGCTGGAGCACGGGCTGGTGCCGTTCAGCCGGTTCCAGAGCGCGTTTGCGGTTGCGCGGTCGCTCGGGGCGGGGATTGGCCTGGCCTATGGCGTGCACGCACTGTCGGTCGCGGCGGCGCTGGCGGCCTTGGTTTGGGTGCGGGTGCGGCGTGTGGCGCCGGCTGTGGAGCGTTCGGTCATCGTGCTGGCCGGGCTACTGCTGACCCCGTTCGTGCTGGACTATGATTATGTCGTGCTGGCGTTTCCGCTGGTCTGGCTGCTGACTGCCTGGTCGGAGCAAGGCTTTCCCGCCGGGGGTAAACGGATGCTGCTGGTTCAGTATCTCCTGCCGATTGGCCTGTTTGTTTATGCGCCGGCGCATGTGGGATGGCTGGGGGCTGTTGGGTTCCTTGCCTGGCTGACGCGTGGCATAGGATGGCGCCATGGATGAGCCGCGCCCCGTTTCGAATGTGCCTGAATACACCGTCTCGGAGGTCTCCGGCGCGGTGAAGCGCACGCTGGAGTCGAACTTCAGCCGCATCCGCGTGCGCGGCGAAATCACCGAGCTGAAGCGCTACCCGTCCGGGCATATCTATTTCTCGCTAAAAGACGAGGGCGGCAAGATCGCCGGCGTGGTCTGGAGGTTCTCCGTCCCACGCCTGAGCATGCAGCCGGAGAACGGGGTCGAGGTGATCGCCACCGGCAAAATTTCCTCCTTCGGCGAGCGGTCATCGTATCAACTGATCGTCGAGCGCATGGAATATGCCGGCGCCGGCGCGCTGCTGGCGCGGATCGAGGCGCTGCGCGTGCGTCTGGCGGCGGAGGGACTGTTCGACGCCGCCCGCAAGCAGCCTCTGCCGGTGCTGCCGCGCGTGATTGGCGTGGTCAGCAGCGAGCGTGGTGCGGTGATCCAGGACATCCGCACCACGATTGCCCGCCGTTTTCCGCGCGCCATTCTGCTGTGGTCTGTGCCGGTGCAGGGCGACGGCGCGGCGGAGCAGATCGCCGCCGCCATCGCCGGCTTCGATGCCATTGCGCCAGGCGGTCCGGTGCCGCGGCCGGACGTGCTGATCGTCGCGCGCGGCGGCGGCAGCCTGGAAGACCTGATGGCGTTCAATGATGAGGGCGTGCTGCGCGCCGTCGCCGCCTGCCGCATCCCGCTGATCTCCGCCGTTGGGCATGAAACGGATACGACCCTGATCGACTTCGTGTCGGATCAGCGCGCGCCCACGCCGACGGCGGCGGCGGAGATGGCGATTCCGGCGCTGGCCGATTTGCAGGCGGATCTCGCCCAGAAGGCGGCACGGCTGGGCGGGGCGCTGAATCGGCTGACCTCGGACTGCCGGTTGCGGCTGTCGCGGGCGGAGCGGGGGCTGCCCGACTTGCCCGGGCTGCTGGGCGGGGCGCGGCAGCGGCTGGATGATCGGGCGGAGCGGCTGGTGATGGCGCTGCCCCGGCTGGTGGAGCGGCGGCGGGTTGCTTTGGGGGTTGCCGCGGGGCAGTTGCCGGACCTGCCGGCGATGGTGACAGCGGCGCGGGAGCGGATGCGCGATCGCGGCGTGCGGTTGATCCTGGCGCTGCCGGGGCTGGTGGCGACGCGGCGCTCGGGGTTGGATTTGGCCTCGCAACGGCTGCTGTCGGGGCTGCGGCAGTCCGTGGGTCTGGTGCACAACCGCGCCAATCGCGTGTTGGGTCGGCTGACCGACGCGCCGCTGCGGGCTTCGTTGCGGGAGGCGCGGGCGCGGCTGGACGGGACCGCGGCGCGGTTGGAGTCGGTGTCGCCGCTGGCGGTTTTGAGCCGTGGCTATGTGCTGGTGACCGATCGGGCCGGGTTGCCGGTGACGAGCGCCGCTGCGGTGCCGCCGGGGGCGCGGCTGGGGCTGAAATTCGCGGATGGGGCGGTGAAGGTGACGGCGGATGGGGGGAAGGTGCCCTCGCGGCAGGGGAGTTTGGGGTTTTAGGCTGCGGTGATCCCGGTTTTGTGCTAGTCAGCCGCTATGGACCGGCCGGACATCATCGCCCGGCTGCGGGCGAACGAGGCGGCGCTGTTCGACGGCCCGGCGGATGCAGTGATATCAGACAAGGGTTGTCGAACCCGCGCAGGGTCAACGCATCCTTCGCACATCAGTCCCGTTGAGATCCCACTGATAACCTGCGTGTGGTCACAAACCGATCAAAATCCTTCATTTCCAGCCATTGACCGTACATGCCCAAACGCCGCCGGCGTGATGATCGGGATGCCCCGAAACGCTTCCAATACCAACAGATCGGCATCGCCGGACACAATCACGTCAGCTCGGCCGTTGACGGCGAATTCCAGGAATTTGTCATCTTTCGGATCACGGCAGGCGGTGATTTGTTCAACGATCCTGACCAGTTCGGCCGAGGCGAAAATCCGACGAAGCCGCTCGGCAAACAGCGGCACTGTATGCGCGGCGATGCGCGGTCTTTCAAGGACCGCAAACACCTCTTGTTCCGTCGCTGTTGTCTTGAGAAGGCTGCCGAATCTTTCCACCCACCGCACGACCAAACCCGGCCACGAGGTTTCCTTGAAGGCAGCGCTGACGAAGACATTGGTGTCGACGACGACCCTCATCCGAGGCGCGGCTGCACTTCATCCCGTTCTTCGTCGATGATGCGATCGATATCCGCGTCCGACCATCCTGCCGCGATCACACCCGGACGCGTCAAGCGGCGCACCTCAGCCAGCCAGTCGTCCGGTTCGATGGTGATCGTCACATGTTGGTCTGGGGCGATGCCACGGCGCGCGAGTTCGGCCGCCACCTGTCCGGCGGTGCTTTCGAAAAACTGCGGTTCCGCGACCTTCGTCATGCCATCCTCTCAGAAGCCACCGACACCGAAGCCCGGCCAATAGCCGTCAGGCCGGGGCTGAGCCAACACTTCACGATATTAGACTGCCCAGTGACAGAGCGCCAAAGAATTTGCATTGCCCATGGCTCGGAACTCAAGGTCGTTACCCCAACCCGCGTGCGCTACCCGGATGCAGCAGTGATCTGCGGCGATCCCGACGGTGCCAGCGACGTCATGGAACCCACCGCGGTGTTCGAGGTCCTCTCCCCCTCCACCGCCATGACCGATCGGCGGGTCAAACCCTTCGACTATGCCTCGGTCCTGTCAATCCAGGTCTACGTTATCCTGGACTCCGAGAAACCGGACGCGACCGCCATGCGCCGATCGAATGGGTGGGAGGCAGAAGCCTTCAGCGGCCTGGACGCGATCATTCCCCTACCCGAAATTGGGATCACCCTGCCGCTATCCGCGCTCTACCGCCGTTAACGCTGGCCCGCCACCCCAAACCGGCGCTACGCTCCCTCCCAATCAACAGGGAGGGATCAGACCATGGCCGAAATCCTTGGGCTGGGCGTGACCCATTCGCCATTGCTGCTGGGCACCGATGCCCGCATGGCCGGCATCACCGAGCGGGTGCTGCAAAGCCCCCGCTTGCCCGATCACCTACGCACGCCCGCCGGCTGGCCCGAACCGATGCAGCATGAATGGGCGGAGCACAAAGCCGGTCGCGCCGCGCCCGCCCACCGCAAACGGGCCATCGACGGCTTCCGCGCCGCCCGGGCCGCGCTCGACGCCTTCAACCCCGACTTCGTGCTGATCTTCGGCGACGACCAGTACGAGAACTTCCGCGAAGACGGGGTCGCCCCGTTCTGCGTCTTCGCCCTCGACGCGGTGCAATCCCGCCCCTACCACCGCAACGGCACCGCCAATGCCTGGGGCGAACCGGCGGACACGCTGATCACCACCAAGGGCCATAAGGCCGGCGGCCGTTACCTGGCCGGCGCGCTGGTTGAGCAAGGCTTCGACATCACCTGGGCCTATCGCATGCGCCACGAGCACGGCCTGCCGCACGCCTTCATCAACGCCCTGCTGCTGCTGG
>CAIUPC010000234.1 GCA_903900905.1 uncultured Acetobacteraceae bacterium | reverse complement strand
TTGGGGGCTTTGCGCACGCGCAATCCGTAGGCGACGTTCTCGAACACCGTCATATGCGGCCAGATCGCGTAGGACTGGAACACCATCGACACGCCGCGCTTTTCGGCGGGAATGTTGCGACGTTCGCTACCGGAATAGACGGTCTGGCCGTTCAGGCTGATCGAACCGCTATAGGGCGTTTCCAGCCCGGCGATCGACCGCAAGGTGGTGGTTTTGCCGCAGCCGGAGGGGCCGAGCAGGGTCACCAGTTCCCCCGGTGCGATGGCAAAGTCGATGTGGTCAACGGCGACGGCGTCGCCGTAGCGCACGACCAGGTCCTTTACTTCGATCCTTGGTTGTACGCTGGTCATCCCACCCGCCCTCGATATTGGCTGCCACGCCCGGTTACCCCGTCATGCCGACGGAGGTCGGCATCCACGCCTCGCCCTAACCCACGCCCCAAAGGCGTGGATGCCGACCTATGTCGGCATGACGATCTGCCGCCACTCATACCGTCGTTCCCCCCACGCGCCGCGCAACCCGGAACAGGATCGCGACGGCGATAAACACCATCACGGTTTGCATCAACGCCATCGCCGCCGATAGCTCGGAGCTGGACGACAGCCACGAATTCACGATCGCCGGTGCGATGACCTTGGAATTGGGTCCCATCAGGAAGACGGAGGCCCCAAGTTCCCGCACGCTGGCGATGAAGATCAGCAACCAGGCGGCGATCAGGCCGGGGCGCAGCAGCGGCAGTGTTACGGTGCGCATCTGATAGGTCCAGCTGGCGCCGCAGACACGGGCGCATTCCTCCAGGCTTTTGTCCACCTGCAGCACGACGCCGGCGATGGTGCGCAGGCCGAGCGGCATGAACACCGTGAAATAAGCGATGCCGAGCAGCCAGAGCGTGCCGTAGATCGGGATCGGGATATTGATCCAGGCCCAGAGCAGCCCGAGCCCGAACACCAGCCGCGGCACCGCCTGCGGCACCATGATCAGGAACTCCATCGCACTGCGTCCCGGCATCCGCGACCGATAGATGATCCAGGCCAGCACGCCGATTGTCGGCACGCCGATGCTGGACACGACAACGCCCAGCAGCAGGCTGTTGGCGAAGGCCGGCGCCAGCGATCCCATCGCCAAAGCGGTCTCGTAATTCGCGAAGGTAAACTGCATCTGGTGCACGATGACGGTGGCAAACCGCTCAAACGAGGTCAGCGTCAGCGCCATCAGCGGCAGGATCACCGCGACGATGATGTAGCCCCAGGCGGTGGCCAGCAGCAGCCAGCGGAGCGGGCCCACATCCATCGCCCGCGGCCGGAAGCCCTTGCCGGAGATGGTGGCATAGCTGCCCTTGCGCATGATGAATTTGGAGATCCCGAGCGTGATCACCATCGCCCCCGACAGCGACAGACCCATCGCGGCGGCGTGGCCGTAATCGGGGGGGAAGGACAAGGTGGCCTCCCAAATCGCCGTGGTCACGACGAAGAACCGGCCGGGAATGCCCAGTACGAAGGCGGCGGCGAAGGAGCCCAGCATTTCCGCGAAGACGAAGATGGTCGCCGACAGCACGCCGGGCGCGACCAGCGGCAGGGTGACCTTCAGCGCGGTGCGCATCTTGCCGGCGCCGAGCACGCGGGAGCTTTCCTCCAGCGATGGGTCCATGGATTTCATGGAGGCCGAGATCATCACGAAGGCGACCGTGCCCTCGAACAGCGCCATCACCCAGGCGATGCCCCAGGGGGAATAGACGTTGAAGGCATCGCTACTGAAGCCAAGCGACCGCCAGACCTGATTGATCAACCCGGTCTTGGGCCCCAGCAACACGCCCCAGGACAGCGCGCCGATGAGCGGGGTCATGTAGTATGGGAGTTGCATCAGGCGTTCGAGCCGCTCCCGCCCGGGAATGGCGGTGCGGGTCAGGATCCAGGCCTGGATGAAGCCGAACAGCACCGCCATGACGGTGGCGAGGCAGGCCACGAACAGGGTGTTGAGGATGACCTTCGGTTCCTCGAACAGCTCCGCATAGTTGCCGAAGCCGTATTCCTCGGGCGGGAAGGTCTGGGCGTCGCCGATATTGAGCGACTCGGTGACGAGGTAAACGAGCGGATAGAGCACCAGCACGCCGCACACGAGCAGCAGCAGCGGTGCGATCCAGGCGCTGGAACCGCTATTGCGCATGGGTTGGCGCGTCCAGGCCGGCATGGTTGTGCATCGTCATCGGCGTTCCCCTGATGCCCGCGCCCTTATCGTGAGGCGTCGTCCGTGGCGTCCTGGCCTTGATAGCGCCGGCCGGAGGCCAAGGGAACCACCAGCAGCCGGATCAGAGTTGGCCGCGTGCTTCCAGGGCGCCTTCCATCGTCGCCCGCACGGCCGGGACACCGGTCAGGCGCCACCAGAGCCGCACGAAAGGGGTTGCCAGCATCGCGACCCATCCTGGCAGCAGCTGGCGCAGCATCGCCGGAATGACCGCCTGGCCACGGGCACGGATATGCACCATCAACCGCTCGAAATCGTAGCCACTCATTTTCGGCCATTGCGGCTGTGGGACTTCAATCGCCGCGGAGCCGACGAGCGGAATGACCGGCGTGCCGGTGGCCACGGTGAACTTGCTGGCGGTCCAGGTCTGCAGGAAGCGCTGGCAGTTGCGGCGGCCGAGAATATAGTCGTGCTCGCGGAATTTCTGATCCAGAAAGCCGCCGAAACCGCCCAGCGCACCGCAGGCAATGTTGACGGAAGAGGGGTTTTCCGCCGGGTCGTTGCTCCGTCGCGGCGCGATCAACCACCGGCTGGCGATCGTCGGATCGGCCGCGGCCGCAAGCTCATCGACCTTGAACCGAACCTGGCTCAACAGCGCCGGCAACAGCTTGCTGAGCACCTTCGTCAGCGCGAGATTGGGCGGCTCGTATTCGCCGACGGTTTTCCCCTCCGGAAAGGGGGAGATCATGATGACCGCGCGGTCCGCGTCGGCCGGCGCACGTGGATTGGAGGCATGCGTTCGCCAGTCATTGATCAGGGCGTAGCGGGCGTAATCGAACGGATCATTGTTGATCACCCCGCCATCCATATTGCCCCAGGAGAAAAAGGCCGGTTGCAGCGCGTGGTAGGAGGCGGGGAACACCGGATTGATCGTCGCGCCGGCAAACGCGGGCGCCGGAAACCAGCGGTCCTTGAACCCGTCCGGGGTGTCGGACAGTTCCCGCGCTGACAGGCCCGCGGGGAAGGCGGCGGTGGCGAGCGCGCTTTGGCCGACTTTCTTCCATCCGTCGGTTTGGCCGTTACTCTGCCTCAGTTCCTCGACGGTCAGTTTGTCGCCATTGTCCATATCGGCCCAGCCCTGGACATCAACCGCCCGCTCGCTCAGCCCCGCGATCTTGAAGTGCACCCGGTCGGCGTGATTGACCATGTGGTACAAGGCGGAATCGTTGTCGCCCTTGATGTCGTATTGCACGCCGCCGATGTTGGTGATGGTCAGATAAACATGCAGCGTTTCGAACAGGAATGGATACGGCGCGCTTTGCATCAGGGGTGATTCGGGCGGCCGGCGCATGGATTCGTCTCGGATCTGGTCCAGAACCTCCGTATTGAGCAACGATTTCAGAGCGCTTGCTTTGTCGCCGACCACATCGCTGTTGGAGAGCAGCGCCGCGCCGCCGGTTTCGTCGACCATGCGCGGCTTGATGACCCAGGCATTGTAGAGGCTGGGCATCACGCCCTCGATCGGGTCCGGGCCAAGCCGCGGCGCCATCTCCACCGGGCGCCGACCGGTCGAAATGGTCGGGTCGGGCTGGAAGTGCAGGCCATAGCCGAGGCTGACCGCCCCCAGCGCGGCGGTGATGCCACCGGCGGAGGCGCCGGTCATCACGACCACCCGCGGCTCATAGGTTTGCGGCACTTTCGCGTGGTCGCGATGAGCCGGATTGGCGCGGGCGGCGTCCAGTTCCGCCAAAGCCTGCATGAGGAAATCGAACACGCCAGCGGTATAGGCGCCGGCTGAAATCGCCCCCGACATCGAGATGCCGATACGATAGACCTCACGCGCCGCCTGCCCGTTACCCGTGCTGCTCATGACCGCCTCCGTCAATGGATGCATAGCAGAAATATATGGCAATTGCAGGGGCCGCAACTGCTGACCCATCGCGCCTTAGGGCAATCGGGTGAAGCCCATCCGAAGCCGAATTGGGGTAATGGCTAGCCCCAAACGTCATCCCCGGGCTTGTCCCGGGGACCAATCGCGGCAAGGTGCTGACCTTGGTCCCCGGGACAAGCCCGGGGATGACGGTTTTTTACCGCCCAGCCTGTCGAG
>CAIUPC010000233.1 GCA_903900905.1 uncultured Acetobacteraceae bacterium | reverse complement strand
CGCGTGATCGCCTGCCGGATCCACCAGGTCGCGTAGGTGGAGAACTTGTAGCCCCGGCGATACTCGAACTTATCCACCGCCTTCATCAGGCCGATATTGCCCTCCTGGATCAGATCCAGGAACTGCAAACCGCGGTTGGTGTATTTCTTGGCGATCGAGATCACGAGGCGCAAATTCGCCTCGATCATTTCTTTCTTCGCGCGGGCGCTGTCACGCTCCCCGCGCGACACCGTCACATAGACCCGGCGGAACTCGTCAATCGGCAGGCTGGCATCGGTGGCGACGGCGGAGATCTGGCCGCGCACGTTGCCGATATCGGTCGGGTGCTTGGCGGCGAACAGGCGCCAGCCCTTGCCGGTCAGGTGGCTGACTTTTTCCAGCCAGTTCGGGTCCAGTTCGGCGCCGCGGTAGTTCTTCAGGAACTCCTCACGGTTGACCTTGCAGCCCTCGGCCATGCGCATCAGCTGGCCTTCCAGCGTGGTCAAACGCTGGTTGAGCTGCTTGAGCTGGGTAACCAGCTCTTCGATGCGGTTGTTGTGCAGGCGAACCTGACCGACCTTCTGGACCAGCTCTTCGCGGGTCTTTTCGTAGGTCTTTTCCGACCGCGTGGTCACTTCTTCGCCGGAGGTCATCGTCTCCAGCCGGCGATGCTGCATCTTGTACAGCTTCTTGTACAGGTTCTCGATTTCCTCGAAATTCGCGAGGACCTCGGGCTTCAGCTTCTCCTCCAGCGCGGACAGCGACATGGACGGGCCTTCGTTTTCATCGTCGCCATCCAGGTCATCGGGCGGCGGCGTGAAGCTCTGGACCGGGGCGGCGGCTTCCTCGACCTCACCACCCTCAACGACAACGGGGGCGCCGGCGCCATCGGTGGCTTCCAGATCGATGATGTCGCGCAGCAACATGCGGCCGGCTTTGAGCTGGTCGTGCCAGGAGATGATTGCCTTGAAGGTCAGCGGGCTTTCGCACAGCCCGTTGATCATCATGTCGCGGCCGGCTTCGATCCGCTTGGCGATCGCGATTTCGCCTTCCCGCGACAGCAGCTCGACGCTACCCATCTCGCGCAGGTACATGCGGACGGGGTCGTCGGTGCGGCCGAGGCTCGCTTCGTCGACGTTGCCGGTCTGCTCCTCGGCTTCCTCTTCCTCGGCCTTCTCGGCCTTGGCGGCGGGGGCGTCGCCGTCTTCGTTATCTTCCCTCTCGACGACCTGGATGCCCATTTCCGAGAAATTGGCCATCACGTCTTCGATCTGCTCGGAGCTGTTCTGGTCCGAGGGCAGGATGGCGTTCAGCTCGTCGAAGGTGATGTAGCCGCGTTCCTTGCCGCGGGCGATCAGCTTCTTGACGGCGACGGTCTGCACATCCAGCAGGTTGCTTTCCACGTCCTGTTCGGTGGTCACGGTTTCGGTGGTGGTGCTCGGTTTCGTGGCCATCGGTCGTGAAACTCCTTCGTCAGCCGGGGCGGACGCCCCTTCTTTAGTCACGTGGGGCGGATGCCCCTTCTTTATTCACGTGGGGCGGATGCCCCTTCTTTATTCACGTGGGGCGAACGCCCCCTCTATATTAAGCAGCGGCGAGATCGACGCCGTCCGGGTCACCCCGTTGAACCTTCAAAAGCGCTTCCTTGAGGGCCACCTGACGCCGCGTGGTGTCGCTGGTGAGGTTCCTGGCAACCTCGGCTTCCGCCATCGCCAGCTCTTCCCGCAGCCGATCCACGTTCAGGAACCCAAAAATATGCCACCAGCCTGTCGCGGCCTCGGCTGGCATGGCCGACGGTGCGGCACATTCCGGCAGAGGCACGGGGGTCGATGCCATGACTTGTTCAACGTCCGTCAATAGCCCAGCCGACGACAAGTGGTCCATCAGGTCTTGTGAGTCAAGCGCCTCACTGTGCGCGGCCCACTCACGAAGCTCGAGTCTGATACGCGCCAGAGTCGCACCCATCGCCAAGGCACCCAGATCGAGGTCGGTGTACGCGTGCTCCACATCATGCAGCAGCGCCGGATGGCGGATCAGAATGGCGGTCAGGATGCGGGCGCGCTCGGCCGCCGTAACATCCATTGCCGGGTTCGGCCGCGGCCCGGTGCGGGGCGGAATCGGCGCCATGCGGCCAAATCCGTCACGCCGGCCGGACGCTGAACGGCCTGGTCCCGGGTTCGGCCGTTTGCGGCTGGCGAAGAATCGATCCAGCAAAGCGCTGCGATATTCGCTGGCCAGGGATTTGTCCGGGATCAGCTTCGCCGCTTCCTCCAGCCTGGTGCGGAACGCTGCCCGCAGTTCCGGCGTGGTATCGCCGCCGCTCTGGCGCAGCAGGTCGAACAGCGCGTCTGACAGGGACGCCGCGCTGTCGAGCACGGCCTGGAACCCCGCCGCGCCCTGCTTGCGCACCAGGCTGTCGGGGTCTTCCTTCGGCGGCAACGTCGCCAGCTTCAAGGTCCGGTCCGGCGCCAGCAACGGCAACGCCAGCTCGGCCGCCCGCGCCGCCGCCCGCGACCCAGCTGCATCCCCATCAAAACACAGGATCGGCATGGGCGAGAGGTGCCAGAGCTCCCCCATTTGCTCTTCCGTCAGCGCGGTGCCGAGCGGTGCGACGGCGCCACCGAACCCGGCCTGGGCGAGAGCGATGACATCCATATAGCCCTCAACCACCACCAGCGTCGCACCCTCCCGCATGCCGGCGCGCGCCATATCGAGGCCATAGAGATTGCGCCGTTTGGAGAACAACGCCGTTTCCGGCCCGTTCACGTATTTCGGCTGGCCATCCCCCATGATGCGGCCGCCGAAGCTGATCGTACGGCCGCGGCGATCGCGGATCGGGAACATCACCCGGTTGAAGAACAGGTCGTAGACCCGGCCCGAGTCCTCATCCCGGCGCATCAGCCCGGAGTCCACCAGCTGATCCTGGG
>CAIUPC010000232.1 GCA_903900905.1 uncultured Acetobacteraceae bacterium | reverse complement strand
TGATACGGCGACCACCGAGATCTACACAGGCGAAGACACTCTTTCCCTACACGACGCTCTTCCGATCTCAGAGGCGCTTTTTCAGCGGGGCCGAGGCGCCGATCTGGATCGCGGCGATGTCGGCCTGGCGGTGATGGCGGTGGAAGGGCAGGATCATGCCGCTGGGCGTATGGGTGCGGTCGGTCACGATCAGCACCATGCCGGCATCCATGCAGGCGGCGATGAGCGCGGTCGTCAGCGCCGCCTGCGGTGTGTCGATCACCATCCAGGCGACGTCTTCGATCGGCAGCCGGACCTCCCCATCCCCCTGGTTGACCACGATCTGGCCATCCGCAAGGGCGAGGCGGGCCGGCTGGGTTATGTGCACGCCTCGCCATGCCATGTGCGGATCTCCTCTTTGACTTCCGACACTTGTCCAAGCCGATCGACGCTGAATTTGCGGAAGCTGAGGAGGGTTTTTGCCCCGGGACGTCCGGACAATTGTCGCGAGTTCTCGGGTGTAGCTACTCCTAAGTTTCCGCCGGCGATGTCATAGCCTTTGAAATATCCATAAAAGACTTGGCCTTTCGCTGAGACTGCCTCAACAAGGCTGTTCTGGTGGAGGCTAAACAAGAAGTCGTAGGTTGGGTCGATTGGGGTCCAGTTTGCCCTGTCGACATGCGGTGCTGGAGCCCGATCCGGTGGGGATGCCGATCCGGCAACTTCGTGCGGGTAGACCGGCACGAGATAGAACTCCCGTTTCCCCCGCTTATTGGCCTTCGCGAACACGTCCACCCGCGCCATATCTCCCCGATCCGCCGTCCCGCCCCGCACGGACACCGCGACCTTGTCCTTCGTCGCCACCCGCACCTTCCGGATCACATCCCCCTTCGGTGAGCGCGGCGGCGCCCCCTTCGGCTTCTCCGCCTCGATCCAGGCCCGCAGCGTCGCCACCAATTCATCCCGCAGCTTCCCAGGATCAGCGATCTTGCCGTAAGGCTCGGGCATCGGGATGTTATCCAGATCACCAATCGTGAGCTTTTCGACCGCTTTCCGCTCGAACACCACCGCCGCGCCATCGACCTGCCGCACTTGCTTGATGGTGGCCGCATGCGCCTCGCCGCGTGCCCGATGCCGGTCGGCGCGGGACACGAAGACCTTGTCCACCACCGATCGCACCTCCTCCCGAAAGCCGACCGCGGGTTCGCGGAGTTCGTCGAAGTCCCAGCCGCGCGCCATGCCCCGCCGCTCCGCCTCCTGCGCCGCTTTGGTCAGGCGTTGCAGCATCGCCTCACTGGTCGCGGCGACCACGATGGCGTCCAGCGCGTGATGCCGATCATCGTCGAGGCGCTTGCCGTCGGGGCCTTTCTTGAGGTCGTCCAATCCCCAGGCGCGGCGCAGCTTGGCCGTCAGCGTGCCCGGCCGCGCCAGCACATGGCGCTTGCCGTCCTTGGGATAGAGCCGGGCGAGCAAATCCAGCAGCAGCTTCGTGGCATAGCGGGTGTCGTTCAGATTGCGGGTGCGGAAGGTGTCCTGCACCTCCTGGGCGTTTTTGCGCAGATAGAAGGCGCCTTTCTTGCGGCCTTTCATCTCCTTGCAGGCTTCCACCCGGGCGGCGAAGAGGGGCCAGTCACGGCCCTCGGCCTCGCACCATTCGAAGGGGGTGCGGTCTTTCTTGGCCTGGTTCGCATGTGTGAAACAGAGGGTTTTGTTCATGAAGCTGTCGTCGCCGAAGCGGCTCCAGGGCAGGATGTGATCGACCTGCACGCTGTTGTCGCTGGCGGCGATGGCGCCGGGCGGGATGGGATCGCCGGTATAGAGGCAGAAGCCCGCCTGCTCCTTCCAAAGCTCGAAGCGGATCATGTCGTCGAGCTTCGGCTGGCGGCCGAGGAGCTCGGCCAGTTCGGCGCGGAGTTTGTCGCGCTGCTTGTTGCGGTCCTCGATGCCTTTGGTGATTTTGTCCCGCTCTTCGGCGCTTTTGCCGATATCGCGTGCGAGTTCGACATGGATGCAATCCGGCAGGCCGTGCGCCTGGATCATGGCGCGGGCCTGTTTGAGCATCTCGGTGACGGCCTTGCGGGCAACGGGATTGCGCACTTGATCGTTCAGCGCCGCAATCAGCGCACGCCACTCTTCCTTCGTGTTAAAGCTACCCAGGATAAGACCCGGTTTGGCGGCGTGGTCGTAATCGATTTCCTTGCAAGCTTCGGAATAGATCAGCCCGCGACTCAACCCCGGGATCAGCTTGCGCGCCGCTTTCGCGGAGATATGACCGGCCTTTGTGAACTGCCCGAAGGTCCCGGTCTCCACGCCCTGCATCAGCTGGTCCAGGATCGTCCGTTCCGCCCCGGCTTCCTCCAGCCCGGCGCGGATGGAGGCAGGGTCTTCACGGAAGGTCAGCACCTCGGCGATGCGGTCGCGCAGGGCCGGGTTTTTTGCCAGATCCCGCCAACCGGCCTCGCCCAGCACGACAGCTCGCAGAACATAGGTACCCTCGGCGGCGTTGCCGGCGCGGGCGACGAAGTCCTTGTCTTCATCCTTGTCGGACACCCCGGCGAACCGCGTCGCGGGCGCGAGGTCCAGCGTCTTGCGCAGCCATTTCCAGCTCAGCTTCTTCTGCTTGCCGAAGTCCTTGGTGACGAGCGCGATTTGCTCCGCGTTGAGCTTCTGGTCCTCCTTCTGTCCCCGCGCGGTAAGACGGATGTTATTCAGCCGCTGCAGCAGCCGGAACATCTCAAACGCATAGGATCGGCGGGCGGTGCAGCGTTCCCCGGATTCGAACAGGCAGGGGCCGACCATATGCTCGCTGTCCTGGAGCGGGCGCTGGGTGAAGGCGATATGGGCGTAGTCAGCCTCAAACTCAGCCGTGGCGGCGGCATTGCCGAGGCGGCGTTGGGCGGCGAACAATTTGCGGACCTCGTCCTCCTGATCGCCGCGCAGGATGGAGCGGTCGAAATTGAGGCCGCGATTGTGCTTGCGGTCCTGGTATTCGGGATGATTGGCAAACAGCGCGCCAATGGTGCCATAGCCGGCGAGGCGTTCCGTGGTGAGGGCGATGCCCTTCTTCATCTTCGAGGTCTCGTCGTTGGCATTGGCCCCGGCCTCACGCTTGGCGTTGGAGCGGAATCCCCGATGACGGGCGATATGGCCGAGGGCGACAGCCAGTTCAGGCCCGCTGAGCAGCCGGTCGAGCCCCTGGGCGCGCAATTGCCAGGGATCGAGCCTTGGTTCGGCTGCTTTCGGGGCCAGAGCGTCGCGGGCAATACTGGTGGTCAATCCGGTGTCGGCGAAGAGGTGCCGTAACTCCGTCATGCGCTGGCGGCGGCGGCGGATGACCCGGCGCTGGCCGCGATGGAGGCGGCGGACGGCGTTGGTGGGGGTTCGTGTCTTATCCGTCTCCGGCGCGTCAAATGTGCGCGTCCCCGCCGCGACAATATCCATCGTTTCGTCCGTCAGGTCGGCCACCGCCCATCCGATGGTCGCAATTCCACCGTCGATCCCAAAAATGCGCATGACCTGCTGCCCCTTGTTCATTCCTGCTTGACAGGGTGGGGCCATAAGGGCATCGTTTCAACGGGAAATCGGTAGGAAAGCCACGGCAAGGTGGTTTTTCGAAACCATCGAAGGATTACCCCGGTATCTGGCAACAGATGCCGGGGGATTCTACTGTACGGGCGGCGGCGGGACTGACCCATGGTGGTCAGTCTTATTCCAGCCGCGTTTTCCTGGGCGCAGGATTATCCCGCCCCACGATCATCCGAATGCACGCCCAGCTGCTTCAACTTCCGGTGCAGCGCGCTCCGCTCCATCCCCACGAACTG
>CAIUPC010000231.1 GCA_903900905.1 uncultured Acetobacteraceae bacterium | reverse complement strand
GGCGTATCCAGTCAGCTACGGGGAATGCCGGCGGAGGCCGTCAGCCCCCCATCGACCGGAATATACGCCCCATTGACGTAGCTGGCATCCTTGCTGGCCAAAAAAGCGGCGACCGCGGCAATTTCTTTCGGCTGCGCGAAGCGTCCGGTGGGGATGCGGCCCTCGGTTGGCCCGCGATAGGCGGCGAAGGGCGCCATCATATCGGTATCGACGAAGCCGGGGGCGATGTAGTTCACCGTCACGCCGCGCCTGGCGCTTTCGATGGCGAGGCTGCGGACGTAAGACAGGAGCGCCGCCTTGGTCGCGCCGTACGCCGCATTACCCTGGCTGGCGACCTGCCCGATGACCGAGCCGATGGCCACGATCCGCCCGGTCCGCGCCCGCATCATCGGCCGCACCACGGCGCGGGCGATGCGGGCGAAGGCGAAGTAGTTCACCTGCATCACCTTCTCCGCCGCGTCCTGATCCATTATCGCGGCCAGGGCGTCGTAGGTGGTGCCGCCGACATGCACGAGCGCATCCCAGGCCAGCGCATCTTCCTGCGCCACCGCGAAGGCCTCAACCGCGGCTTTATCCGCCAGGTCCAGCCGCAGCCCGGTGATCGAGGCATCGAACGGGCCGGCATCGGTGCGGTAGGTGTAGGTGACCGCGAATCCGCGCTCCGCCAGCGTTTCCACGACAGCGGCGCCAATGCCGCGGCGGCCGCCGATAACCAAAGCGCGCGGCTGGGTCACTTTGGCGCCGCCCCGATCACCACGCAGACATTCTGCCCGCCAAACCCGAAGGAGTTCGAAATCGCGTGCGACACCTGCGCCGCGCGCGCCACGTTCGGCACGCAATCGACCGGCACCGCCGGATCGGGCGTGTCATAGTTGATTGTGGGCGGCAGCACCCCGTGGCGCAGCGTCAGCAGGGTGAAAATCGCCTCGATCGCTCCCGCCGCCGTCAGCGTATGGCCGATCATGGACTTGTTGGAGGAAATGGGGATCGAGGACGCCCGATCCCCGAATACCGCCGACACGCCGACCCATTCCATCTTGTCGTTTTCCGGCGTGCTGGTGCCATGCGCGTTGATGTAGCCGATATCCTCCGGCGCCAGCCCGGCATCCGCCAGCGCATTGCGCATGCAGGCGATGATCGGCTTGCCGTCCGGTGAGGACCTTGTGCGATGGAAGCCATCCGCGGCCTCCCCACAGCCTTCGATCACGCCGATAATCGTGGCGCCGCGCGCCCACGCATGCGCCAGGCTCTCCAGCACCAAAGCGCCGGCACCTTCCGACATGATGAACCCATCGCGGTCCTTGGCGAAGGGGCGTGACGCCAGTTCCGGCGCCTCATTGCGGGTCGACAGCGCCGACAGCAGGGAGAACCGGATCAGGCTCTCCGGGTTCACCGAGGCATCCGTGCCGACGACCAGCGCGCTTTCGGCCTCGCCGCGGCGGATCGCCTCCACCCCCAGCTGGATCGCCGTCCCGCCCGATGCACAGGCGGTCGAGGTCGCGATGGGGGATCCCTTGGTGCCAAACCGCACCGCCAGATTCTCACCCACCGAGCTGAACAGGAACCGCTCATAATAGCGCGCATGATCGCCGGAGCCGGCGGCGCGCAGCAGGTCGTCATAGGCCACGGTCTCATTGGCCCCGGATTCCGCGGCCAGAGCCAGACGCTGCGGCCATTCCATCTCCACCGGCGGCAAAGCCAGGAACAGCGGTCCCGGGAAATCGCCAGGCTGGCCAATGCCCGATTCGGCGATGGCCTCCTCGATCACCAGCTCCGCCAGCCGCTCCGACATCGCCGGGGCCGAAGAATCGGGCACCGGGATGAAATCCACGGTGCCGGCGATGGTGGTCTTCATGCCATCGATCGGGAAGCGGGTGATGCGGTGAATGCCGGATTTGCCCGCGGTCAGCGCCCGCCAGTTCACATCCTGGCCCTGCCCCAGCGACGTAATCACCCCCACGCCCGTCACAACGATAATCGGTCGGCCCAGATGATCGGTATCCTGCATCTCTGCCTCCTATGCCGCGGTCACATGGGCCAGCGCTTCGCCGCGCCAATGGCCCCAACCGGTCACCAGCACGTCGCGCAACGGCCCGGCCATCGGCGCCTCCGCCGCTTCAAGTGGGGCGAACAGAGAGCCGCGCGCGATCGACATCGCCGCCAGTGCCAGATTGGCCGGAAAGGACGGCTCCAGCCCATGCCCGAAGGCCGAGGCCCCTGCCCGCACCGGCAGGCCAAGCCCATCCAGGAACGCCCGCTCTTCCACCGTCGCAGCCGCCGCGCCCGACGCGCCGGAAATCACCGCCGTCGCAGCCGCATCATAAGTCCCGTCCAGCGCCGCCAGCTGGCGCTGGGCATTGGCTGTCGCCTCCCCGGCGCCCCGCCGGCTGCGATCCGTCGCAACCGAGGCAATGCGCGCCAATGGCGTCGCGCCACGGGCCACGGCATGGGCCCGGCTTTCAATCACCAAAAAGCAGCCGAGCGAGCCCAGCAGCATGCCGCCGCCCGCCGCCTGGCGTTCCCAAACCCCGGCAAAGCCCTGCTTCCACAGCAGGTGCCCCATTTCATAGTGCAGCAACACGTCCGGGCGCTGCGCGTTATACGACCCACCCACCAGGAACAGATCCCCCTGCCCGGCCGCGATGCGGGCGCAGGCGATGCGCACGGCGTCGGTACCCGAGGATTCCTCCCCCATGAAGGTCCGCGACGATCCCACCACGCCATGCACCAGGGAGATATTACCGGCCAGCAGGTTGGACAACTGCGCCAGGAACAAGGTCGGGCGCAGATCGCTCAGCAGGTGTTCGTTCAGATAGGCGCCGGGGTTTTCGGCCTTGGGCAGCGCCGACAGGATGGCGGAATCGACGGCATAATCGCGCTCCCCCCCACCCGCGGCGACAATCATATGCATGCGCGACAGCAGTTCGGCGTTGCCCTTGACCCCGGCGGAGTCGAGCGCGGCGCCAGCGGCATAGGTGCCGATACGCTGCCAGGCTTCCATCTGGCGCTGATCGCCGCGCTTGGGGATCTGCTTGTCCAGCGCCAACGCGGTCATCGGATGCACCGGGAAGCCGGGGAAGCTGGTCTCGTCCACAACGGGTGCGAAGGCATTCAGCGCATCCCAATGCGCGTCCACGCCTTCCCCGAGGCAGGAGATCAGGCCGATCCCGGTGATCAGCGCGTCGCGGTCATGCGGCATGGAAGTATTCCTCGGGCACGCCAATGCGGCGGGCGGTTTCCAGCATTTGGGCGCGGAGCGTTTCGTTCGGGAAGGGCACGACGCGGTAGCGGATTTCGGCATCCGCGACCTTCTTGCCGGCCGAGGAAATGCTGCCCTCGATCACCGCGTAGCCGGAGCCGTCATGGATCAGCCGCGCCTCGGTCTCCAGATGCTGGCCGGGCACGACGAAGCTGCGCATTTTCGCTTCCTTGACCTGGAGCAGGAAGGGCATGGCGGCGAATCGCAGCGTCGCCAGCACGAGCCAGCCGCCGGTCTGGGCGATTGTCTCGATCATCAGCACGCCGGGCAGGATGGGATGGCCGGGGAAATGCCCCTCGAAAATCGGGCTTTGCTCAGGCACCAGCCCCTCCATCCGGATGGTGCGCGCGGCCGGATCGAGGGCGAGGATCCGGTCCACCATCTGGAAGTATTCGAGGCGCATGGGATCAGGCCGACTTCGCCGCCACCAGCTTGTCGATATTGGCGCAGAGATTGCCCAGGACGAAATACTCGTCGGACGACACCTTCGAGTCGTTCACTTCCTGGGTCCACTGTTCCAGCGGCATTTTGATGCCAAAGGCCTTGTCGATGGCGAAGGCGACATCGAGGAAATCCAGGCTGTCGATGCCCAGATCGTTGATGGCATGGCTCTCGGCGGTGATCTTGTCACGCTCGATATCGCATGTATCGGCGATGATTCCGGCAACCGTCTCGAAGGTGGACGACATAATCGGGGCCCCTGTGAAGATTAGCGCGGGGCACTAACACCCCGGCGCCGGGTGCCGCAAGGGCGGGTGTGGGGAGGCAGGGATACTGGAGGTGCCGCGCCGAACGCTCGCCCCCCCCCTCATCCCCCGCCGCCGGCCAGATCAACGTTCGACAGCAGCCGCTGCCGATCCATGCGTGATTGCGGGGTTGGCGGGATGGGCTGGCCGTTGAATTGCCCGTAGATCGGGGAACTGGTTCCGGCGGGCACGCCGTGGGCCTTCATCCGCTCGACGGTCATGAGGTCATTGAACAGCAGATCCCGCACCAGTGCCCGGTTGCCGTCATTGGTATAGCAGCACCAGTGGTCCAGCCCGGCGCTTGGGTGGCTTTCTTCCTCCGCGATAGCATTGATCTGATACGGCAACCCATCCGGCGCCTGCCCGCTGGCGAACCATGCAACCAGTGCCGGATTATCCAGTTGGAGGTCGAGCCACCGGTCATTGCCGCCCAGCCCGTCATAGCCAATCGAGCAGGCACCGGCCGTGCCTGCCATGCGGACGGGATGGCAGGCCTGATCGCCGCCAATCCGCAGAACCTGATCGGTGCGGTTGGTGAAGCTGAAGACGTCGAAGGGACAATTGATGAAGCTGGCGGCGGCGTCGACTGAGAACTCCGCCCCGTCGAGCAGTACCACCCGGTCGAGCGTGTTGGCCAGGCGGGCGCGCCCGATGCGGATCGCCTGGCTCGTCGTCCGGGTGCCGAGACTATGGGCCAGGATACGCATCTTCGGCACCTTGGCCGACAGCGCGACCAGAATCGTCGCCAGCGCCCGCGCGGCCAGAGGCGACTGGTCCATGGCTGCGTATTGGTAGCTATTGACCCAGCCGGCGGCGGCAAAATCGAGCAGCCCCGATTCCGACCTGTAGCAAAATGCGATCGCATTTTCAGCCCGCGCGCCACCATCCTTGTCGCACTCACCAACCAGCGGCAGCCAGCTCAGATGGTAATCAACCGCCGGCGGCTGGCCATAGATCGTCGTCAACGGGCTATCGGGGGAGGTCCCGGCGGCGGGCACATGGTTGGGGTCGAACTGGTAACCATGGACCATCACGATGACCGGCGCCTCCGTTGGGCCGCGCGCGGCGAGCCAGGCGTCCAGGGCATCCGAAAGCGCCTTTTCGGCCGGAAAAAAGCCCTGCGCGGCCTTGGGAAACCCCTGCAAGGCATTGTTCTGACTGTCACGCAGCCAATCCGTGGCGTCGCCATACTGGCTGGGCGCGCCGGCCTCGACGGAGTCGTATTTGAGAACAAGCATTCGATCCTCCCCGTGTTGACGGATAGTCATTACCATACGATATCGTCATGTTGCAAGCCCGGTCCTGATGCGCAAAGGTCATCGCGACCAGGCGGCGCATTTGCCGGGGTGCCCGGTTTCCGCCACTCTCGCGCGAAGCATGAAAGGAACCCTGATGAGCGCGCCCCTGCTCCAACGGATTGGCATCGATGTCGGCCGCAAACTGCGGCTCGAAGACGCCGTCGCCTGGGCCGCCGCACACGGGGTCGGGATCATCGACGTGCAGCTCGATACCGGCGCCAATATGGTCACCAGTTTCGACGCTGCGCGCGGCGGGGCCATCCGCGATGCCTGCGCACGCCATGGCATCCAACTCGGCCTGCATACGCTGTCCGCGGTCAATGTCGCCGAATACGCGCCGCTGGTCGGGGAAGCGGTGGACGCGTACCTCAAAGCCTATATCGACGCCGCCGTGCACCTGGGCGCCGGCTGGATCGTCGTGCATGCCGGCTTCCACTTCACCGCCGATATCGAAATGCGCATGCGCGCCGGGCTGGAGCGCCTGCAGCGCATCACCGCCTATGCGGAAACCCGCGGCGTGCGGCTGCTGCTGGAGAACCTGAACAAGGAACCGCGCGACGCCGAGGTGCATTACCTCGCGCACACGCTGGAAGAATGGCGCTGGTACTACGACCAGATCGACAGCCCCGCCTTCGGCCTGTCCTTCACCGCCAACCACGCCCATTTGGTGCCGGAGGGCGTCGAAGGCTTCCTGGCCGGGATCCCGCTGCACCGCGTCGCGGAGGTCCGCCTGGCCGATTGTTTTCGAAATGGTATCGAGGAGCATCTGGTCCCCGGCCAGGGCGATTTTGACTTCCCTGCCCTCTTCCAGGCCCTGGAATCCCGCGGTTACATCGGACACTACACCAATGCCTTCGGCTCCCTTGAAGATATGCTGGGTGCAAGAGCTGCGTTCGCGGCCCTGACAATCATATAAATTTGTCAAATGATAATTGTCGTTCAGCAAAATTCTATTGCCGGAATCGGCCTCGGGCCGCAATCGCTCAATTTTTTGCATTCCTGGAACGCAGACCGGTGACAGGGTCACCGGTCCGGGCTATCTCCCGGCCATGCCTTTTCGCACCCACACCCTGCCCAGGTTGGCCGATAACGCGATCCTGATCGTGGGCGCGCAGCGGTCGGGTACGACGTGGCTTGGCAAAATCTTCGATAGCCATCCGGACGTCCTCTACCGCCACGAACCGGATCGGGAGGCGCTTTTGCCGCCACGGGCCGAAGGGCCGGTCTTGCTGGCGGCGGTCGAACGCTGGATTCATGAGCGTGGGTCGCGCGCGGCGGGCAAGCGGCCCTTTTTCCGCAAGACCTGCCAGCCCGGCTGGGCCTATTGGCTGCGCGGCGCCATCGCCTCGGCCCTCGCGGCGGGGTCCAAATTACCGCTCATCGGACAAGATCTGTCACACGTCACCGTGCCGGATCTCGCGGCCTTCGGTCACGCCCCCCACCTCCGCGCCGCCATCAAATCCATCAACCTCTGCCACGAGATCGGCCGCATCGCCCGCCTGATCCCGGACAGCCGGACCATCGTGATCATGCGCCATCCCTGCGGCCAGGTGCACTCCGTCATGCGTGGCGCCGCGCAGCGCCGCTTCGAACTGCGCGTCGCCGGCGCGGACCTGCCTTATGATGAGGTGAAGGCGGCGGTCATGGCGGAGCGTTACGGCTGCGCCGGCCCGGCGTTCCAGGCATTGCGGCAGGCCGGCAAATACGCCTGGGGCTGGGTGGCCTTCAACGAAACTGCCCTCGCCGCGATCGAAGGCACGGACAACGCGCGGATCGTCCTCTATGAGGACCTATGCGCCGAGCCCGTCGAACACACCCGTGCGCTCTTCACCTTCGCGAACCTGTCGTGGAACGCGCAGACTGAGGATTTTTTGACCCGTAGCAGCCACGACTCCTCCTCCCCCGGCTATTATGCGGTGTTTCGCGACTCCGCGGCCGCCGCCGAACGCTGGCGATCGCAAATGCCGGCGGAGGATCAGGACGCGGTCCGGGCCGTGGTGGCGCAAACGCCCCTCGCCCAATTCTGGCCCGACCTATGCGCGGGCGCCTTGTGATAAGCGCGTGACAAGCCGGCGGGGGCGGGCCAAAATTACAGGGTGAATATCCTCGCCCCCCCCAAAGCCCGCCTCGGGATTGAGATCGTGCTCGATCTCATTTGCCCCTGGTGTTACCTCGGCGTGCGCCGGTTGATGCGCACCATCCGGCATCGGCCGGACCTGCTGTTCGACCTGACCTGGCGGCCGTTTCTGCTCAATCCGGACATGCCGCGCCTGGGCATGGCCCGGCCGGACTATGTCGTTCGCAAATTTGGCGGCGAGGACCGGGCCCGGCGGCACTATAACTCGATCACCGAAATCGGCCTCGCGGAGGGCATTCCCTTCCACTTCGACCGCATCCGCCACACCCCCTCATCCATCGACGCCCACCGCCTGGTGCGTCTGGCCGCCCGCTTCGGCCGCGCCGATAGCGTGGTCGAGGCCCTGTTTTCCGCGCATTTTACCGATGGCGCCGATATCGGCGACCACGGCGTGCTGATCGCCGCCGCGACCGCCTGCGGCCTGGATCCGCTGAGCGTGCAGACCTATTTGTTCAGCGATGCCGATATCGACGCGGTGCACAGCGACAACCACCGCGCCCATCGCCTGGGCATTAATGGTGTGCCCTGCTTCGTGATCGCCGGCCGTCACGCCATCGCCGGGGCGCAGGAACCGGAAGTGATCGAACGGCTGATGGATGTCGCCGCCCTGGAGGCGATGGAAATCTGAGCGGCGCCGTCAGTCACCGTGCCGGCCGGTAACGCACCCAGTTGCCTCAGGTGAGGGGCCTTTGTCCCAGCGCCATGCGGGGGTAATAAGCGCGCATGCGAATAGCCGCCATCCTGGTCGCCGCCGGGTCCGGAAGCCGCTTCGGCGCCGAGACCCCGAAGCAATTCCTGCCCCTCGCGGGCCATCCCGTCATCCGCCACGCCGCCCGCGCGCTGGCGGCCGAGGTCATGTTCTTGCAACCCGTCGGTGACGCCGAGGCAATCGGCACCGCGATCGGGGACGTCCCGCATCTGCCGATCGTGCCGGGTGGCGCGACGCGCCAGGACAGTGTGCGCGCGGGGCTGGAGGCTTTGCGTCCGCACCAGCCCGATATCGTGCTGGTGCATGACGCGGCGCGGCCGGTGATCCCCGCCGGAACCATCGCCGCCCTGCTGCGCGCCCTTGAAACTGCCCCGGGTGCCATTCCGGCGATGCCGGTGGCGGATACGCTCAAGCGTGTGGGTGGCGGGCTGATCAGCGAAACAGTGCCCCGGGACGGGCTTTACCGAGCGCAGACCCCGCAGGCGTTTCGCTTCGCCGATTTGCTCGCCGCGCATCACGCCGGCTTTACCGGCGCGACCGACGATGCCTCCCTGCTCGAAGCCGCAGGCCAGCTGGTCGCGATCGTCGCTGGCTCGGATGACAACATCAAGCTCACCTACCCCGAGGATTTCGCCCGTCTGGAGCGCATCATGGCCGCGTCTTTGTATCCCCGCACCGGCACCGGCTACGACGTGCACGTGATGCAGGAAGGCCGCCCGATGATCCTGTGCGGCGTCACGGTGCCGCACGACAAGGGCCTGGCCGGGCATTCGGACGCGGATGTCGGGATCCATGCGCTCTGCGACGCCATCTATGGTGCACTGGCGGAGGGCGATATCGGCCGGCATTTTCCGCCCTCCGAATCCAGCTGGAAGGATGCCGACAGCGCCCGCTTCCTGGCCCATGCCGCGTCGCGGATTGCCGCCCGAGGCGGGCGCCTGGCCAACGCCGATATCACCCTGATCTGTGAGCGCCCCAAAATCGCGCCGCACGCGGCCGCCATGATGGCGCGCCTGGCGGCGATCCTTGGGGTGGACGTGGGCCGCATCTCGGTCAAGGCGACCACGACGGAGAAACTCGGCTTCACCGGCCGCGGCGAGGGCATCGCCGCCCAGGCGGTCGCGACGGTTCTGCTACCGGATTAAGGACCCCCAATGCGCCGCCTGCTGCCCATTCTGGCCCTACTCGCACTCGCTGGCTGCAATGCCGGCGGGATCGCCGTGCCGCCCTACCCGCCGGTGCCCGCCGCCCTCCCTGATCCGATGCCCAAGCCGCCGGTCACCCCGATCCCGCTGGTCTGGCAGGCGGGGCATTGGGACTGGAATGGGGCGGGTTATGTCTGGCAGACGGGGCAATGGGTTCCCGCCGAAGGGCATGGCCCGAACTGGCAGCCCGGCTGGTGGAACGCTATCGGCGGCGAATGGCGCTGGGAACCCGCGCATTGGGTTGACGGCTGAACCGCCAGCGCCCTTGGCGACGGCGGCTGGCATGGCACCAAATCGGCTTGGCGCGGCAAAATCAACCTGCCAAGAACATGCATGAACAAGCCCCGCCCCAACAGCACGGAAACCACCAGCGCCGAAACCGGCCACCATACCACCCCGATCGCGATCCGTGCGCAGCAAAACCCTATACGCCGTGAGCCGGCGCCTCTCTGGGCCTCCTGCCTCACCTCCAAACCCACCTGGCGCGGACGCCCGGCCGATATCCTCCTGTCCCGCGATCGTCGGCCTGCGCCATCGTTGCCGACCACCAGCCTGCTGCTGGCGACCTGGAACCCCGCCGGCAAGAGCCCATGCGCCCTGAGCCAAGGCCGGCCAAACCCGATTTGGCCCCGCCATCCGTGCGCGCGGCGCCGCCGACCCCGAACGCCCAACCACCCGAATAGCCCGCCGGCAACGCGCATCAGGCGCGGCAAAACCCCTTGCACCGTGAGGCGACGGCACAGCCCGGCCCGCCGCTGGCGGCTCTGTCCCCCTGCTCCGCACACCACAACTGGCACCAGACAAAACGGCGGACAAAAGCCCATACGCCGTGAGCGGGCTGACCCATTTTGACCTGAACCTGACCGCCCGCAGGGCGCGCTCATTACCAGGTTCCAGATTGCCACCAGCGGGGCAACCAACCAGTCAGCCATCGCGGCCCGGCAGCAAAACTACCCAAAACCCGCGGCCGGGCAACCGTTCCAATTGACAGCAACCAGGGTTGGACGCCCAATCGCGGCAACAATACACGGAACGCACCCATGAACGACGTCAGCGCGCCCCTCCTGTTGTCCGACCCGGTCGCGCGGGCCCGCGCCCTCGGCCCCGCCATTACCGCCGCTGCGGATCGGATCGAACAGACCCAGACGATCCCCGAACCGCTTTGGTCGCAGGTCGTCGAAGCCCGCGTTCCCCGCCTGCTGTTACCTCGCTCCGTTGGCGGCGATCAGGTCGAGCCCTGGGTCTACATGGCCGCGATCGAGGAAATCGGCCGTTACGACGGGTCCCTGGCCTGGAACCTGTTCGTCGCCAACAGTGCCGCGCTGATCGCGCCCTTCATCCCGCTGGAATCGGCTCGGACCATCTTCTCCGACCCGCGCGCCGCGATTTCCTGGGGCCCGCCGAACCAGCACAAGGCCATCGCCGTGCCCGGCGGCTATCGCATCAGCGGGGAGTGGCACTTCGCCAGCGGCTGCCGCCAGGCAACCTGGATGGGCGCGCATGCGCAGGTGGTCGAGCCCGACGGCACGCTGCGCCTGAACCGCTTCGGCCGCCCGACGGTGCGCACCTTGCTCTATCCGGCCGAACACGCGGTGCATATCGAGGATTGGAACACGCTCGGCATGCGCGGCACCGCGTCGGAGGGCTACACGCTCGATAACCTCTTCGTGCCGGAGGAATTCACCGGCACGCGCGAGGACCCGACGCTGCGCCGTGACACCGGGCCGCTCTATGCCTTCACCATGCAGGGCCTTTACGCCGTGGGCGTCGCAGCGGTCGCCTTCGGCATCGCCCGGGCCATGCTGGATGCGCTGAAGGACCTGGCGCGCGACAAGGCGCCGCGTGGCCTTGCCCGCATGGCCGACAGCCCCGTGGTGCAGTCGGCCTTCGCGCGGCGGGAGGCCAATCTCGGCTCCGCCCGGGCCTATCTGGTCGAGACCCTGAAGGACATCTACGCGCACGCCGACGAGACCGATGTCGTCGGCACCGACGACCGGGTGCGCCTGCGCCTGGCCTGCGCCCATGGCACCCACACCGCCATCGAAATCGCCGATTACGTCTACAAGGCCGCCGGCACCTCGGCGATCTACAAGGGCACCCCGTTCGAGCGGCGGTTCCGCGACATGCACACGCTGTCGCAGCAGATCCAGTCCCGCGACGCGCATTTCGAAGCCGTCGGAAACGTCATGTTCAACGGCGACCCGGACGGGTTGTTCCTGTAATCTCGCAGCGCACCATGGAGTCCCACCGATGACCGAACTGACCCTCGAAAAAGCCCAGACCGCCGTCACCGCCGCGCTGGCATTCTCGCGCGCGCATAAGTTCAGCCCGATGGCGGTCGCGGTGCTGGATGCCCGCGGCGTGCTGAAGGCCTATGCGGCCGAGGACGGCACCGCGCTGCGCCGCGCCGACATCGCCATTGGCAAGGCCTATGGCGCCCTGGCGATGGGGGTCGGATCGAAGACGCTGGGTGTGCGCGCGGTCGAACGCCCGCATTTCATTGGCGCGGTGAACGGCGCTATCGGCGGCTCGATGATCCCCGTCGCCGGCGGCGTGCTGATCCGCGGCGCCGACAAATCCATTATCGGCTGCATCGGCACCACCGGTGACACGTCGGATAATGACGACCTCGCCGCCCGCGCTGGCCTGGAGGCCGCCGGCCTGACCGCCGACCCGAGCTGATTTTTTGGGTGGTTGCGTGATTTCTGTCCCCCGCCTGGCGCGGGGGGCAGCGTCCGCGCGTGAACCCCCTATTTCCGCCAGGCCGCGAACCGGTCGGCGCTGTCATAAGCCTCCCGCTCTACCCCTTTGCTGTCACGGACATAACGTTCCGCGAACCCGTCGATCCCCCAGCGCTGATATTGCAAGACATGGGTCAGCTCATGCGCCCAGAGCTTCAGGTCCGAGGACGCCTTGGCGGCATCGCGGAACAGCACGACATCGCCCAGCGTGATCGCCGCCGCATCGCCATAAGAAAAGGCCAAGGACGGCAAGGAGATCGCCTCCGCCCGCCCCACCCCGAAGCGGACCCGCCGCAGCAAGCCGTCCGGAAAGTAACCAATCAGCCCTCTCTGGACCGGAACCGGGATCGGCCGCACCCCATCCGCGATCGCCCGCTCCCGCGTCGAGGCGATCAGCCGGGCCAGCCCTTGCGCCGCGTAGCCCTCCAGCATCGGCGCGAGCCCCTGCGTCTGGGCCGAGGTCCGCCCAGGGAGCAAGGCCAGCAATCCGGTCATCAAAAACGCCCGCCGCACGGGAAACCCTCCTGAACGCCCGCGGCAACAGATGGACCCAAAACGGGGCGGAAACGCGGCAGCCGGCTTCCTCGTCATCCCCCGCTTGTCCGGGGATGACGAGGAAGCCGGCTACCCAACGACGAAGGCGCACAATCGCCCTATGCGATGCCCTGACCACAATGCCGATATCCGTTGACGCGGACTATCGAAAGCCGCTAGGCCATAAGACTTCCCGCAGCGTCTGCGACAGGATCGCGAAATCGAACAGAATGGAGAAATTCTTCACATAATACAGGTCGTAACTCAGCTTCGAACGCGCATCGTTGACCGAGGCGCCATAGGGGTAATTGATCTGCGCCCAGCCCGTCAGCCCGGCTTTGACCATATGCCGCTCCCGATACAGCGGGATCTGCCGGGCGAGGTCCTCGACAAACACCGGCCGCTCCGGCCGCGGGCCGACGAAGGACATCTCACCCCTCAGGATATTCAGCAGTTGCGGCAGTTCGTCGATCCGGGTGCGGCGCAGGAACGCCCCGGCGCGGGTGATGCGGCTGTCACCCGCGGCGGCCCAGACCGCGCCCCGCGCCTCCGCATCCGGCCGCATGGTGCGCAGCTTGAGGATCTGGAACACCACCCCATCCAGTGTCACCCGTTCCTGCCTGTAGAAGATCGGCCCCCGGCCCTCCATCCGGATCGCCAGCATGCCGCCCAACAGCAGCGGCGCGGACAGAACCAGCACCAAGGCGCTGATGACGAGGTCGAACACCCGCTTGCAGAGACGGTCGAGCGCACCGACCGTGAACCCGTCGGAGAAGATCAGCCAGCCGAGCTCCATCCGCTTGAGATCGACCCGCCGGATCTCGGTCTCAATGAAACTGAGGTAGGACACGACCGGAAACCCCGCCTTCTTGCAATCCAGCAAAGGCTGCAAATCCATCCCGCGCCGTTCCGCCGGGGCGACCACGATCATATCAGCAGCAAGGCGCTGAGCCGCCGCCAGCACCGTGCCATTGCCCAGCGGCAGCACACGGCACCCCGTATCGCGGGCCAACCGCGGATCAATACCCTCGGCCGAACCGGGGCAGGGCAGGAAGGCAATATCATAATCCAGGCTGCGGCCTTCGCGGCGCAGCATCACCAGCAGGTCGTAGGCGCGACGCTCGGCACCCATGACCAGCAGGCGCCGGCGCAGCCAACGCCGCCGTTGTAGATCACGAAAGATCATCCGAGCCAGCAGCCCGGCAAGTGTGAACCCCAGAAACGCCAGGACCACCAGCAGCATCCCCGATTCATGCCCCGATTCGGGCCCCGATCCGGCGCCCCACTCCCCCTTCGGCCCGCTCAGCAAAGCCGCCAAGGTCCCGGCCAACGCCACCGCCATACCCACCACGACAGGCAGGCGCGCCAAAGCCCGCCCCATATCGGCCGCGATATCCCGCCGGTACAGCCCCATCGCGTAAAGCAGCAGCCAATGCAGCAGCGGATACAGCGCCAGGACCAACGCCCCAGGCCGCCCATCGGCGGGAAAACCGCTGATAACGGCTATCGGCCAAATCGCGGCCACGCACAGCACATCCAGGATGAACAGGACGCCACCCGCCGTAGACCGCGCTTGGGAGAAGATATGCATGCCGGAACCGACAACTCATGGCTGGATGACGAGGTCAAACATGGCAAAACACGAAGGGATTTTGCAAGATATTTCGCGCTATGGTTGTATTTCAATCACTGCATTGCGATGTATCCCTTCGCAGCCAACAGACGTCATGCGCGCAGTGCCGGTAGACCGGTCGCAGTCCCAGCCGGCAGATCACGGTCAAAAACAGCCCTGGCAACACGATCGCCGCCGCCCGCTCGCCTGAAACCAGTGCAGCGCGTAAAAAGACCACGCGAAAGGGCCCAACCCCAACCGGGAACCAACAATCATGGAAACGCTCGCCGATATCCTGGAAACCACCATCTTCGAAAAAGTGGCGGAAGGCTTCGTGTTCACCGAAGGGCCGGTCTGGCACCCCGACGGGTTCTTCTATTTCGTCGACGTCCGCGACAACAAACTGTTCCGCATCGCGCTCGGGCACCCGCATGAGCTGGTGCGTGCGACCGGCGGTGGCAACGGCACCACCTTCGACCTGCAGGGTCGGCTGATCAATTGCGAGGGCGACAAACGCCGCCTGACGCGCACCGAACTGGATGGCTCCGTGACCATCCTGATCGATCAGCAGGACGGCAAGCGGCTGAACCGGCCCAACGACGTCATCTGCCGATCGGATGGCACGCTGTTTTTCACCGATCCGGCGCTGCGGGTGCCGGTACAGAACCGCGATGTCGGGGAAGGCGCGGTCTACCGCCTGACGCCGGACGGGCAATGCCACCTGGTGGCCTGGGTCGAGTATCCGAACGGGCTGGCGCTGTCGCCGGATGAAAAGACCCTCTACGTCGCCAATACGCGGTGGACGCAGTACATCCACGCGATCGAGATCGATGAAGCCGGTTCGATGGTGCGGCGCAAGCTCTTCGCCGATATGTCGATCGATGCCACCAACGGGGTGCCGGACGGGATGAAGGTCGATACCGCCGGCCGCGTCTATTGCACCGGCGCCACCGGCGTCTGGGTCTTCTCCCCCACCGGCGCGTTGATTGGCATTATCGAAACGCCCGAGGTCTGCGCCAACATCGCCTTCGGCGGCCCGGACTTGCGCACGCTGATGCTGACCGCGAGCACGTCTGTCTACACGCTACGGACGAAAACGCCGGGGATGCCGGTGCCGTGGTACAAGACGCGGGGGTAAGGATGCCGCGCAAGGCACCAAGTGAAGCCGGCCACGCCCCCCCCCGTCATCCCCGGGCTTGTCCCGGGGACCAAGGTTTCTGCCTGTGCCGCGCCTGGTCCCCGGGAAAAGCCCGGGGATGACGGGGGGCGGGACTTGCCCTCCCCCAGCCAACCCTTTTGAATGCCGCGACTTTAACCAACAAGGAAACCTCCATGCCGCAACTCGCGGGAAAGATCGCCTGGGTCACCGGCGCCGGCAGCGGCATTGGCGAAGCGGCCGCTTTGGCGCTGGCTGAAGAAGGCGCCACCGTCATCCTGACCGGGCGCACCCGCTCCAAGCTGGAGGACGTGGCCCGCCGCATCAACCAGACCGGCGTCGCGCATGTCGCCCCGGCCGATTTGACCGATAAGGCGCAGGTTGCGGAGGTCGGAAAATATATCAAAGAGACGTTCAACCGCCTCGATATCCTGGTGAACAACGCCGGCGTGAACATCGTCGATCGCCACTGGGACAAGCTGACGCCGGACGGCATCGACACGCTGATCCAGGGCAATCTGGTGGGCGCGCTGTATTGCGTGACCGTTGCGCTGCCCTTCATGCGGGCGCAGCAGGATGGGCAGATTATCCACACCGCGTCGATGGCCGGGCGGTTTATTGGCGGGGTCAGCGGGCCGATCTATGTGACTGCGAAACATGGCATCGTGGCGATGAGCCATGGGTTGAACATGCAGGAATGCATCAACGGTATTCGTTCGACCGTGTTTCTGCCAGGGGAAGTCGCAACGCCGATCCTGGATCAGCGCCCGAATCCGGTTCCGCCGGAGGTGCGGGCGCGGATGGTGCAGCCGGCCGATTGCGGCGACCTGATCCGCTACATCGCCTGCCTGCCGAAGCATGTGGTGATGAATGAGGTGCATCTGGCGCCGACACATAACCGCGGCTATGTCGCCAGTCTCACTCGTACTCTCTGAGGAAACGCACCATGGCCACCAATAAGCGCAAAGTGATGCTGACCCACACCATGGGCAAGCAGGGTGTCGAGATCGTGCGCGCCCGTGACGATATCGAGCTGGTGATTTACCCCGCCGGCATCCCGCAAGCCGATCTGCTGCCGCAACTGGCGGATTGCGCGGGGATCGCGCTGTCGGCGACGCCGTATAAGCAGACGGAGATGGATGCCTCCCCGGCCATGCAGGTCGTGGCGCGCATTGGCGTTGGGTTCGACGCGGTCGAGGTCCCTGCCCTGACGGCGCGCGGCGTGCCGTTGATGGTCGTTGGCATCGCCAATTCGACCTCGGTCGCCGAACAGGCGTTCCACATGATGATCGCGCTGGCCAAGCGCAACCATCAGATGGATGCGTTG
>CAIUPC010000230.1 GCA_903900905.1 uncultured Acetobacteraceae bacterium | reverse complement strand
TCGGGATCCCGCGCGCGGCCCAGGCCCGGGCCAGTTTCCCCTTGGGATCCGTCAGCACGGGGAGGCCGGCGATCGCGTGCTCCTGAAACCAGGCGCGCACCGTGTCCGCCCCGCCGCGGTCGGAGGAGAGGGGCAGCACGGCGATATCGTAGGGCGCCAGCGCGAGGGCGAGCCGCGCCAAGGACGGCATCTCGGCGACGCAGGGCGCGCACCAGGTGGCCCAGAGGTTGATGACCATGCCATGGCCGCGGAATTCGGCCAGCCGGTGCTCGGTGCCGCTGGCGTCATGGAAGGCCTCATCCGGTGGCGCCAACGGCGGTTCGGTGGGGGTCAGGACATCCGCCAGATCGGGCAAATTCCGCGCCGCGAATGGTTTGCGCGGGGCCAGCGCGGCCGCTAGGGTGCCGCCCGCAACCGCCAGGGTCGTCCGGCGGGTGATCGATGCCATGATGGGTACCCTCTTGTGACCGAAGATGCAGATCGCCGTAACGCCACCGCTAACGCCCAATGGGGCGGCCGTTTCGCGGCGGGCCCGTCCGTTATCATGCAAGAGATCAACGCATCCATCGGATTCGATCAAAAACTCTGGCGCCAGGACATTCGCGGCTCCCTCGCTCATGCCGCCATGCTGGCCAAAATCGGCCTGATCAGCGGCGAAGACGAGCAGGCCATCCGCACCGGGCTGGCCGATATCGCAGCGGAAATCGAGGCCGGTCGCTTCCCCTTCGCGGTCGAGCTCGAAGATATCCACATGAATATCGAGGCCCGGCTGACCGAGCGGATCGGGGAGGCCGGCAAGCGCCTGCACACCGCGCGCAGCCGCAATGACCAGGTGGCGACCGATTTCCGCCTGTGGGTGCGCGACGCGATCGATGGGCTGAGCGCCCAGATCACCGACGTCATGCTGGCTTTGGCCGAACGCGCCGCAGCCTATGCCGGCGATGTCATGCCCGGCTTCACCCATCTGCAGACCGCCCAGCCGGTGACCTTCGGGCATCATCTGCTGGCCTATGTCGAAATGCTGGACCGCGACCGCGGCCGCTTGGCGGATTGCCGCGCGCGGTTGAACGTCAACCCATTGGGTTCGGCGGCTTTGGCCGGCACGTCCTTCCCGATCGACCGCCATATGACCGCCGCGGCCCTGGGCTTCGACGGCCCGACCGCGAACTCGCTGGATGCGGTGTCGGACCGGGATTTCGCGCTGGAGTTCCTTTCCGCCGCCGCCATCTCGGCCATGCATCTGTCGCGCTTCGCCGAGGAGATCGTGATCTGGTGCAGCGCGCCCTATCGCTTCATCCGCTTGTCCGACGCCTTCACCACCGGTAGCTCGATCATGCCGCAGAAGCGCAACCCCGACGCGGCGGAGCTGGTGCGGGCCAAGACCGGGCGCATCACCGGCTCGCTGGTGGGACTGCTGACGGTGATGAAGGGCCTGCCTTTGGCCTATGCCAAGGATATGCAGGAGGACAAGGAACCCGTCTTTGATGCCGCCGAAGCCTGGGCCCTGTGCCTCGCCGCCATCGCCGGCATGACCCGCGACATGACCCCGGTGTTGGAGCGGATGCGGGCTTTGGCCGGTTCGGGCTTCTCCACCGCGACCGATCTGGCGGACTGGCTGGTTCGGGTGCTGAAATTGCCATTCCGGGAGGCGCATCACGTGACCGGCCGCCTGGTTGCGATGGCCGAACAGCGGGGCGTGGACCTGGCGGATTTGTCGCTGGCGGAGATGCAGAGCGTGGAGGCCGGGATCACCAATGACGTGTTCTCGGTGCTGACGGTGGATGCATCGGTCGCGTCGCGCACCAGCTTCGGCGGCACCGCGCCCGCCAATGTGGCAAGGGAGGCGGCGCGGTGGCTCGCGGCGTTACAGGCATGAAAACAGGTGTGATCGTGGCGCTGCTGCTGGGTGCGCTGGTCGCCGGCTGCGGCAAGAAAGGCCCGCCGACACCGCCTGGACCGGCGGAGCAGGTGACTTTTCCGAAGGTCTATCCGACGAAATAGGGGGGCCGCTGCCCCTTCCCCGTCATCCCCGGGCTTGTCCCGGGGACCAAGGTTTCCGCCTCTGCCACTGTGGTCCCCGGG
>CAIUPC010000229.1 GCA_903900905.1 uncultured Acetobacteraceae bacterium | reverse complement strand
GTTGATTTTATTAGTAAAATACTGATGCCCGTGCGGCTGGAGATCCTCGGGACAAGCCCGAGGATGACGGTTTTTGGCGGAAATCTGCCATATGCGATACCCCTGACTCTCCCCCTCCCCTTGCGAGAGGGGGAGCGTTCATGGGTCAAGGGCGGTTAGTGTCAGCGCCTCAGCCCCGGCTTAGCGCCATGAACCGGGCCGACATCAGGACATCGCGCCGCACGGACTCGCGTCTGTCGGCGCCTTCCTGGTCGTCGCCCCATTGCTCAACCTCGAACAACTCCTCCAACGCGCCCAGCCGGTGGGCCTCTTCGGGGTCGAGCGCGCCGTCAGCCAGCGCCAGGCCCAATACCAGGCTGCCCAGCGACGGCACCGCGATCCCGAGACCCGCCAGCACATAGCTGCTTTGGCGCGCGACCACGCGCCGCAAGGCCGCGATACTGTCCTTGTGCTGGCGGATATAGGAAATACCCTCCCCCACCCGCAGCGGCGCCTCGTAAACCGCCGCCGCCCAGTCCAGCCAGGGCTGCCAATCGCGCATCTGCCGATCGACCAGGGGTTTGGGGGAGGGGGCGCGGTAGCAGAGGAGGTCGCTTTCCCCGTAGCGGGCAATCGCATCGATGGTGGGCATCGGATCGGGGGCGATCCGCTCCTGCGCGGTGCCGGCGAGGCGGGTGAGCGGGGTGTCGTTGAACGACATCTCTCCCCCCATGCCGCCACCGGCCTGGCGCCACTCCTCCGCGATCGCTTCGGCCAATGGCGCCGGGCCGACGAGCAGGCGCGTGCCGGTGGGGAGATTCATAGGCTTGCCGTCGAGCAGGACGGTATAGCCGGCGGCGGTCCGAGACAGACTCACGGTTTCCCAGAAACGCTTCACGCGAACTCCTTCAAATCAGGCATATGGGTCAGCGAAACAGCTGGCGCAACATTTGGGCGGGGGCCGGCGGTTTGGGTTGCGGCGCCGGCTGCTCCGCGGACGGCGCGGCCGGTGGCGCCGATACCGGCGGCTCACCTGGGGACGCTGCCGCCTGGCCACCCTGCCCGCGTGCCAGCGCCAGCGCGCCGGGGCAGGCATCGGCGACGGCGGCAGTCTTGCCAGCGCCCAGCAAGCCGCCCAGCGCGGCGGCGTTCGCGCCGGCAATCCCGACCTCATCGACCTTGGTGCGGGGGGCGGCGAGCGGGCCGGAGATGTGCACCGGCGCCGTCACCGCCACACCCGCGATCACCGCCTGCGAGCGCAGGTTCACCGCCAGTTCCTCATTGTCCAGGTTGATCGTGCCGCCGCCATCGGCATTGACCGAACCGGAGGCCAGGACCAGCGCGCGGAAGGTGCCGAGCCCCTTCACGAAATCCAGCCGCACCGCGAAGCAGCGCAGCGCGTCGGCGTTGCTGTTCAACAGCTTCGGATTCAATGTTCGCAGCACGCCACCCGCGGAGCCGCCGACACTCCGGATGTCGAGCGTTCCGGTGGGTACCGCGAGACCGAGGCGCCCATCCAGCGACGCCGCGATGGCATGCGGCGTGACCCCGGCCCCATGCAGGTCGGCTTGCACCTCCAGATTGCCCGAGGCGAAAGCCGGCTGGCCGAGCGCGGCCAACAACCCTTGCAACGCGATCCCCGGCGCATGCGCGGTCAGATGCACCGGCGGAGTCGCCTGCGCGGCATCCACCGCCAGCGTCATCGCGATATGCCCCTGCGGCAAATCGGCGGAGGCCGGGTCCAGCTTCAGGGCGCCGTCGCGCAGGACGGCATGCGCCTCGATGGATTTATAGTCCGCCCCGCCCAGATGCAGCGTGCCGGCTTTGAGCCTGATGTCGGCATCCACCATCTGCAGTTGGCCGAAGGGCAGCGGCTCATCGGGGATCACATGCCCGGGCTTTGCCCCGCCGCCCGCCGCTTTGGGCGGCTTGGGTGCCTTGGCCGCCTTATCGGATTCCTTCAACAAGGCATCCGCGTCGAAGCGGGTGGATGTCAGCACGGCTTTGATGGACGGCGGCACGCCCGGTTTCAGGCTCAGCTCACCGGCCAGGTCGCCGGCGGAGCTGGTGAAGGTCAGGCCGCTCAGGGTCACGCCTTTGGCATCACCGGCGATGCGGGTGCGCAAGGCGATCGCCTTCAGGGGCGGCAGGTCCTGCTGCGCCAGCGCCGATAGCGCGGCGAGGTCGGGAATATCGGCCGACAGCGCGAGGTCCACACCCTCCCCGGCCGCTGGCCTGGCGATGCCCCCCTCCGCCGCGATCCGCGCGCCCCCCGTCTCAACCACCACTTTGATCGGCCATGCGCCGCCTGGGTTGGTCAGGCCGTTGAGCGGCCCGGTATCCAGGGTCAAGGCGATGTCGGTCTTCTCCACCGTCACGACTGCTGTGAGATGCAGCGGTGCATCGAGGCCGGGCGCGGCGGTGGCGATCTGCTTGATGGTCAGGCTGGTGGTTTTGCTGATCCTGGCGTCGTGATGGCTGAAAAACCCGTTATCGAGACGCAGGTTTTGAACGGCGAAGGCCATCGGTGGTGATTTGCCGGACGCGCCGCCGGACGCCCCATCGGGGGCCGGCGGGGAGGCCGGCTGTTCCGGGGTGAACACCCAGTTGGATTCGCCCTTGGCATTGGTCTCCAACCGGACCTCGGGCCTGGTCAGGATCAGGCGGTTGATCTCGATCCGGCGGCTGAGCAACGGCAACAGCGCCAGCTGCAGATCCACCTTTTCCAACGTCAGCATGTCGGGGCGTGAGAAGCCGGGCGGGTTGGACAGCACGATATCGGCGATTTCGAGCGTCGGACGCAGCGACAGCGCCAGGCCAATACGGCCTTTCAGCGCCAGATCGCGCCCGGTCGCCTGCTTCACGGCGGCGATGATGCGGGGCTTCTGCGCCTCCGTATCGAAGGTCGCGACGATGATGCCGGCGCCGGCCACAACGGTGAGCAGCAGCCCGCCCAGCGTCCAGGCGCCAATCCGAACGATGCGTGGCAGGGCCATGGTCAGCGTCCCGAGCGGAAGGGCGGCTGCGCCGCCGGGGCGTGAAACCCGAGGGTGCTGAACGTATCCGCCATATGCGGCGGCAAATCGGCTTCCACCGTCAGCCAGCCGCCCGAGGGATGCGGCAGATGCAGCGCCCTGGCGTGCAGATGCAGATCACGCGACAGGCCCTCGATCGTGGCCAGGAAGGCGTCGTTCTGGTCCGGCTGCTGGTATTTGATATCGCCCAGGATGGGCGCGCGGATGGCGACGCAGTGGACACGCAGCTGATGCGTGCGCCCGGTGATGGGTTTCAGCTCCAGCCAGGCCAGCTTCTGCGCGGCGTGGTCGAGGGTCTGATAGTCGGTGACGGCGCGCGCGCCCTCGGGGTCGTCGCGTTCGGCCATGGCGGTGCGTTCGCCGCGATCACCACCGACACGCTTCAGCGGCTGGTCGATGCGGCCTTCGACCGGCAGCGGGCGGCCGGCGACGACGGCCCAATAGGTCTTCTCCATATCGCGTCCGCGGAAGGACGCGGCCAGCTTGGCGGCCACGCCGGGGGAGCGCGCGATCAGCAGCACGCCGGAGGTATCCCGATCCAGCCGATGCACCAGGCGGGGCCGGTGCGGGCTGTCGAAGCGCAGCGCATCCAGCGCGCCGTCCAGATGCCTGGTGATCCCCGGGCCGCCCTGCACCGGCAGGCCGTGCGGCTTGTTGAGCACGAACAGATCGTCATCCTGGTAGATGATCATCTTCTTGAGGTCGCGCGACAAAGCCGGATCGACCACGGCGATGGGCTTCAGCTCGGGCGCCGGGGGCAACGGCGGGATGCGCACGATCTGGCCGGGTTCGAGGCGGGTATTGGTCTCCGCCCGCTTGCCATCGACCCGGATCTGGCCGGTGCGGCACAGTTTCTGGATCATGCTTTGCTGCAGGTTGGGGAAATGCCGGCGGAACCAGCGATCCAGCCGGATATCGGCTTCGTCCTGGGAAATGATCTGGGTTGCGACGCTCATGGGACGCAGCATAGCCGATTTTCGCGCCCGGCGCGCGGGTGGATTTTCGCGCCCGGCGCGGGGGTGGATTTTCGCGCCCTGCGCGGGGGTGGATTTTCGCGCTTTGATGCCCCGGCCGGCGCCGGTAGGTGGGGACAACGGTATGTTCTCCCCGTCATGGCCCGGCTTGTCCGGGCCAACCCCACCGCACCGTGCCGCGATAGGTGGCCCGGACACGCCGGGCCATGACGATATAGAGCAAGAC
>CAIUPC010000228.1 GCA_903900905.1 uncultured Acetobacteraceae bacterium | reverse complement strand
GCGGCGTTGATCCGGGTCGGTCGTCGCGCCGCCGGCCTGCACCAGCGCCTTCAAATCGGCGTCACGGGCATAATCGACATCACCACCGGTGAAATATTGCGGCAGGATCGCGGAAACGTCGTTGATGGAATAACTGCCCCAGTCGCCGGCCTCCATCGGGTTCTGCCCGGCGATGCTGCGCTGCACGACCGCGCCGACTTGCAGCACGCTGAGCTTCGCATTGATGCCGACAGCCTTGAGGTAGTTCTGCATGGCCCCGGCCCATGAGGGCAGCACGTAGGTCACCAGCTCGGTATCGAAGCCATTAGGATAGCCTGCCTCGGCCAGCAGGGCTTTGGCCTTGGCGGGATCGTAAGGATAGGCCACCGCGGCGCCCGCGTCGCAGCCGAATTGCGTGGGATAGCAGGGCGCGTTGAGGGCGCGGGAACCGCCTTGCACCAGTTGCTTCGCCATCGTCTCCCGATCAATGGCATGGAAGATGGCCTGGCGGACCTTTTCCTTGGTCAGCGGATTATCCGCCCCGGTGCGCCCGGCGGCATCCAGGCGCACATAGCCAATCCGCATGGATTCCGAGCGCAGCGCCTGTAGCGTTGGCATCCGGCCGACATTGTCGAACTGATCAGGGCTGAATTTCCAGATCCAGTCAGCCCGTCCGCCGAGTAACTCCGCCATTTCCGTGGCCGAATCCGGCACTTGATGGATCGTCAGCTTGCCAATCGCGGGTTTGCCCTTGGGGCTGGCCGCGTAATAGCCATCATAGCGTTCCAGATCGATCTGGGTGACACCATCGACGCGGGTGATCTTGTAGGGGCCGGTGCCGACGGGATGCTGACGGTATTCATCGGCGCCCACTTTCTCACGATAGGCTTTGGGCCAGATCCAGAGCGTCATCGCGATGTAGTCCAGCGCGGCGGGAAAGACCCGCTTCAGCTTCACGCGAACATGGTAGTCGTCGATCTTTTCGGCGCTCTCGTAGAAGGAGTAGTTGCTGGGGACCTGCACCTGCTTGTCGGCGATAACCGTGTTGATCGTGTAGACCACGTCATCGGCGGTAAATTTGTCGCCGTTATGGAAGGTGACACCCTGGCGCAAGGTGAAGTCCAGCGTGGTGTCGTCCACCCAGGTGTATGATTCCGCCAGCAGCGGCTTGTTCTGAAACGTTTCCGGATCGCGGTAGATCAGGGTATCCCAGGCCTGATGCGCCAGGATGATGCCGGAGCGGAGCTGATTGTAGTACGGATCAATATTCGGGATTGCGTCCCGCCAGGTCACCCGCAGCGTATCCGCCGATTTTTGGGCGCTGGCCGGAAGACTGGCGAGCGGGCTGAGCGTCAGCCCCGCGAGCAACAAAAACCCTGTCGTGAATTTGCTTTTTAGCATGCGCCTGTCTCCGTTCGGCAAGCTGCGACGGTACAGGGTTCGGGCCGTGAACAGCAAGGGTGATATCCGGTTTTCGTGCGGCATTCGGCTTTGCTCAACCCCAACCCGGCGGGGCGGCGAACGCGTAGCCAGCCGCCTCCAACAGCCCGGCCATCGCGATCGTCCCCCGATCGCCGTGCATCGGCCCGGCGATTTGCACCCCGATGGGCAGGCCCGCCTGGGTCCGCCCGATGGGGGCGATGGTCGCGGGGATGTGGAACCCGCCGGTGATCCCCGGCCAGAACAGTTGGTCGTTATAGGCGATGTCCGCCCCCTCAATGACGATCCGGCGTTCCCAGGTCTCCCCGTCCTGGCGGTGCGGCATGGCGGAGGAGGCGATGACCGGGCACAGCAGCACGTCCCAGTCCCAAAAAAAGGCGTTCCAGGCCCGGCGGATCACGTGCCGCCGTTCATTCAACCCGAGCCAGGTCCGATGCGTCATATCGACCCCGCGCACCATGATCGCATCCGCGGTCATGACGTTATCGGCCAATCCCGCCGCGATGGCGCGTTCGCGCGCGATGACCGCATCGCTGGCCGAACCGCTCCAGGCCGCGTTCAGCAACGTGAGGTACAGGCGATAGGCGGCCAGCGGATCGAATTCCGGCCGCGCCGTGCGGCTGACGCGCGCGCCCTCGCGCTCCAGATGATCCGCCAGAGCCTCGATCTGCCGGGTGGTCTCATGCTCGGCCGGTTGCCCCGGCTGGTGTGACCAGACCGCGACGCGCAGGTCGCGCAACCCGGTGAAACGGGGGGAGGGCAGTTCGGTTCGCATCGCCGTATCCGCCGGATCGGGCTGCGCCACCGCATCCAGCACCAGCCGCAAATCGGTGGCCGACCGGGCGAGGGGGCCGAGCACGGCGATGTCGTTCATCGCGGTTCGGCTGGTCGCCGGATCGCCGAAATTCGGGCACAGACCCCAGCTCGGCTTGTGTCCAAAGACACCGCAATAATGCGCCGGCACCCGGATCGAACCACCAATATCGGTGCCCAGCTCCAGCCCCGTCAGCCCCGCCGCCAGGGCCGCCGCGGAACCCCCGGATGAACCGCCGGGCGTGCGCGTGAGGTCCCATGGATTGTTGGTCGTGCCGTAAACCGGGTTGTAGCTCTGCCAGTCCGCGAGATCGACCGGCACGTTGGTCTTGCCGAAGATCACGGCGCCGGCCGCTTCCAGCCGCAGGATCGCCAGCGACGAGATCCGGGCGCGATGGTCTTTCGCCGCCAGATGCCCGCGGGTCGAGGGCAGTCCGGCGACGTCGAAGCTCTCTTTCACCGTCATGGGAACGCCGAACAAGGGCGCGGATTTATCGGCCTGGTTGTCGAGCAGCGCCGCCCGCGCCCGGGCGCGCTCAAAATCCCGCACGATCACCGCGTTGATGCGGGGGTTGTGCTGTTCCACCCGCTGGATGAAATGCGCCAGCACTTCCTGACAGCCGAGCGCGCCAGAACGGATGTCGGCGGCGATTCGATGGGCGGGGCGGAAAGCGAGATCCATGGAGAGGCCCTGTCGGTTGACCGCGGGGCTGCATCACCCCGGCCCGGCAGAGGTGATCAGGTTGGACCCGGTGCTGACAAGGGGGCGTGGGGCGTTGCCCTCGTGACCAAAAAAAGTGGCGGCGCTTATGCAGCGGCCGCCAAGTTTAGGGAGGAAACGTCCAAGAAAGCAGACAGGACGGCCAGTTGCCGTTATGCTGCGATGCACAATGTAGCGCGATGGTCATATGCCTACAAGCGAAATTTTGCAATGCAGCAATGCGCTCGGCAGTTTTTTTGGCTGCCGTTAACTTTTTCTTCATTTTTTGCCGCCACACTCCCGGCATGTTCAGGGCATTCGCATTTTTCATCATGCTGATTGGGGCCGCTTTGCCCGGCCGTGCCGCGATCGTGCCGCCGAACACGGCGGCGCCGGGATTGCTGTGCCGGGCCGCGATCGCGGCGGCGGAGCGGGCGCAGGCCATTCCTGCCCAGCTCATGGCCGCCATAGGCCGGGTCGAAAGCGGCCGGAAGGATGAGGCGTCTGGCGCCTGGCACCCCTGGCCCTGGACTGTGAACGCGGAAGGGCAGGGGGCCTATTTCAACACCAAGGCTGAGGCGGTGGCGGCGGTCCGTGCGATGCAGGCGCGTGGGACGCGCTCGATTGATGTCGGCTGCATGCAGGTCAATCTGATGCACCATCCCGACGCCTTTGGATCGCTGGACCAGGCGTTCGATCCCGCCGCCAACGCCGCCTATGCGGCCCGCTTCCTGCGCCAATTGTTCGGTCAGACCGGTGCCTGGCCGAAGGCGGTGGCGCTGTACCACTCCGCCACGCCTGAATTGGGGGGACCCTATGCGGCCAAGGTCATGGCGGCCTGGCCGGACGAAACCCGTCATCCCGCAACCAGCGGCGCCCTGTCTCAGGCCTGGGCCGCAACCACATCGCATGGCGGCGGGGGCGTGCCGTTCCAGCGTTCGGGGTCAGGTTCGGGGGATGCCCGGGGCCTCGACTTTTATCGCGCCACACCGATTGGCCTGGGGGTGCGGGCGCAGGGGAGTCCTATGCCACGGGCGCCATTCGCAAGCCGGTTTCGCGGTTGAAGACATGCAGGTGCTCGGTCTGAACGCCGACCGGAATTGCCTCGCTCGCGGGCGCGCGGCCGGCGACTTTGATCACCATCGGCGTGCCATGCGGCGCCGGCAGATGGCCGTGGATCAGCGTTTCTGATCCCAGGGGCTCGATCAGCTCAACCTGAACCGTCAGTTGCGGTTCACCCAGGCGCAGATGCTCCGGCCGGATGCCGAGCGTAAGAGGCATGCCGTCGGTCCCCGCGCGAGGCCCATCGGCGAAGCGGATCGTGGGGCCGGCGTCAAGGCGCGCGGCGGCGCCGTTGCCGGTCAGGATCGCCGGCAGGAAATTCATCGCCGGCGCGCCGATAAAGCTGGCGACATAGGTGTCGGCCGGCCTCTCGAACACCTCCATCGGCGTGGCGAACTGCGCCGGCCGCCCCTCGTGCAGCACCAGCAGGCGATCGCCGAGGGTCATGGCTTCGACCTGGTCATGGGTGACATAGAGGCTGGTGATGCCGAGCCGGCGCTGCAGCCGGCGGATCTCGGCGCGCATCTGCACCCGGAGTTTGGCGTCGAGGTTGGACAAAGGCTCGTCGAACAGGAACAGCTTCGGCTCGCGCACGATGGCGCGGCCCATGGCAACGCGCTGGCGCTGCCCGCCAGAGAGCTGGCGCGGCTTGCGGGCCAGCAGATTGCTCAGGCCCAGCATCTCGGCGGCCGCGTCCACCCGTTGCCTGATATCGGCCTTGGACAGGCCACGAATGCGCAGCCCATAGGCCATGTTGTCGAAGACGCTGAAATGCGGATAGAGCGCGTAATTCTGGAACACCATGGCGATGTCACGAGACGATGGATCCAGCTCGGTGATGTCCCGCCCATCCAGCATCACGCG
>CAIUPC010000227.1 GCA_903900905.1 uncultured Acetobacteraceae bacterium | reverse complement strand
CGCCGTTGAAATTGACTCTCCCCCTCCCCTTGAGGGAGGGGGTTGGGGGGAGGGGTCAATCCCCCCGAAACTGTGCCTTTTCACCCCTCCCCCTCAAGGGGACGGGGAGACACCATGGGTTAACATCAAGGGCGGCTGCTATCAGCACCTGCAAATCACCTGTCAGGCGGACTGTACTAACCGCCAACCTACCCAACCTCCCGCTGCACCACGGCCAGAACCGCGTCGCCATACCGTTCCAGCTTCGAGGCACCAACGCCCTTGATCTGGCCCAGTTCCGTGAGATCAACCGGGCGTACGGCAGCGATATCGCGCAACACCGTGTCATGGAAAATGACGTAAGGCGGCACGGACTGCGCTTTGGCCTCGGCGGCGCGCCAACCGCGCAGGGCCTCGAACAGGCCAGCCGCGGCGGGGCCGGCGGGCGGTGCATCCGGGATCACCCGGCGGCGATCCGGCCTGGCGGCGGCTTTGCGTGGCGCGTCCTGGCGCAGCATCACCCGGACCTCGCCCCGCAGGATGGGCCGGGCCTCTTCCTGCACCAGGAACAGGCCGCCATGGCCGGCGGTATCGACATCCAATGCCCGGATCGCCACCAATTGGCGGATCAGGCCGCGCCAGTACTGCGCGCCATGTTCGGCGCCGATACCGAAGGTGGGCAGGCGGTCATGGCCATGGCGCAGCACCGCCTCGGTCTTCTCGCCGCGCAGCACGGCGATAATATGGATCGCACCGAACAGCTGGTTGGTGCGGTACACCGCCGAGAGCACCTTCTGCGCGTCCACCGTGGCATCGGCCGTGCTGGGCGGGGCGTCGCAATTGTCGCAATGGCCGCAATCGTCGGGCAGCCCCTCCCCGAAGCAGGCCAGCAGGGTGCGGGTGCGGCAGGTCACCGCCTCCGTCAGGGCGATGATTTCCTCGAGCTTGGTGCGCATCACCCGCTTCTGGGTTTCCGGCGCCGATGATTGTCCCAGCCAATGCCGCGCCTGGGCGATGTCCTGCCCGCCATACAACAGCAAGGTCCGTGACGGGTCGCCATCGCGGCCGGCGCGGCCGATCTGCTGGTAGTAGGCCTCGGGGGAGTCGGGCATGTCGAGATGGACGACAAAGCGGACATCCGGACGATCGATGCCCATGCCGAAGGCGATGGTCGCGACAATGACCACAGGCTCCCCGGAGCGGAACCGGGTCAGCGACTCCCGTTTATGCTGCGGATCCAGCCCGGCGTGGAAGGCGATGGCCGGGAAGCCTTTCTCGGTCAGGCGGGCGGCCATGCGCTCGGTCTTGGCGCGGCTGCCGCAATAGACGATGCCGCATTGGCCTTTATGGCGGCCGAGGAATTCGAGCAGTTGCGCGGACTCGCCGACTTTGGGTTCGGCGGCGATGTGCAGATTGGCGCGATGAAAACTGTCGAGGAAGACCGGCGCGTCCTGCATCCCCAGCGCGGCCAGAATGTCCGTCCGCGTGCGCGTGTCCGCCGTGGCGGTCAGGGCAATGCGAGGCACGCCCGGAAACCGCTCCGGCAGCAGCGCGAGGCCGCGATATTCCGGGCGGAACTCGTGGCCCCATTGGGACACGCAATGCGCCTCATCGATCGCAAACAGCGAGATTTGCAGGCGTGACAGCCGATCGATGGTGCCATTGCTGAGCAGACGTTCGGGGGAGACGTATAGCAGGTCGAGCGTCCCCTCGACCATGTCGCGATAGACCGAACGTGCCTCCGCCGGATCAAGCTCGGAGTGCAGCGCGCCGGCGTTAACGCCGACCTGACGCAGGGCCGCGACCTGATCATCCATCAGCGCGATCAAAGGGGAGACGATGACCGCCGTTCCCGGCCGGCACAGTGCGGGGACCTGGTAGCAGATGCTCTTGCCGCCGCCGGTCGGCATCAGCACCAGGGCGTCGCCGCCGGCGATGACATGGCGCACGACATCTTCCTGCTGGCCCCGGAATCCCGGGAAGCCGAAGACACGGCGCAGCGCCTCGATCGGGTCGTCGAGCTGTCGCGTCGGCAGCATCAGCCTGACCCGAGGGGGCGGCGCATGGTCGAGTCTCTCCAGCGGCGGAATGCTAAGCTTACCTGCCGATTGGGGTAGGGGCCGTCAACAGGGAAGCCGCGGCAGGGTGATCGCATATGGCTTACGGAGGAGCGGCACCCCCGTAAAAACCGTCATCCTCGGGCTTGTCCCGAGGATCGCCCGCGGCACTGCCGTTGATTTTGTTAGTAAAATACT
>CAIUPC010000226.1 GCA_903900905.1 uncultured Acetobacteraceae bacterium | reverse complement strand
GATCTTGCCGACCTGCGTCGGCATGACGGGGGTGGGGGGCCTGCGACGAGCCCCGCGAACCCATCTGCCTCCGCCAGCCGCTCCAACCCCGCGACCGGAATCCCCGCGCGCCGGTGCACATCCTCGATCGTCTGATACGGCCGCGTCTTGCGCCGTGCGATCAACGTATCGGCCAGCGTCGGGGACAGGCCCTTCACCATCCGCAGCCCCATCCGCACCGCCAGATAGCGGCCTCGGCACGGCTCCAGCGTGCAATCCCAGTCCGACGCATTGACGCAGACCGGCCGCACCTCCACCCCATGCAGCCTTGCGTCGCGCACGATCTGCGCCGGGGCGTAGAACCCCATCGGCTGGGCGTTCAGCAGCGCCGCGCAGAACACATCCGGATGGTGGCATTTCAACCAGGCGGAGGCGTACGCGATCAGCGCGAAACTCGCCGCGTGGCTTTCGGGGAAGCCGTAGCTGCCAAAGCCCTCGATCTGGGAGAAGGTGCGTTCCGCGAAGTCCCGCGTGTAGCCGCGTTCCACCATCCCCGTGATCATCTTGTCGTGGAAATGATGCACCCCGCCGGTGAATTTGAAGGTCGCCATGCTGCGGCGCAACGCATCCGCCTCATCCGGGGTGAACCCGGCGCAGACGATGGCGATCTGCATCGCCTGTTCCTGAAACAGCGGCACGCCCAGGGTCTTCTCCAGCACCCGGCGGAGTTCCGGGGTCGGGTAATCCACCGTCTCCAACCCCTCCCGCCGCCGCAGATAGGGATGCACCATATCCCCCTGGATCGGCCCCGGCCGGACGATCGCGACCTGGATGACGATGTCGTAGAAGGTGCGGGGTTTCAGCCGCGGCAGCATCGACATCTGCGCCCGGGATTCGATCTGGAACGTGCCCAGCGTGTCCGCCTTGCGGATCATCGCATAGGTTTCGGGATCCTCCGCCGGCACCCCGGCCAGATCGATGCGCAGCCCGCGATGCCGGGCCAGCAGATCGAAGCCCCGCCGCATGCAGCCGAGCATGCCGAGGCCCAGCACATCCACCTTCATGAACCGCAGCGTGTCGATATCGTCCTTGTCCCATTCGATCACCTGCCGGTTCGCCATGCTCGCCGGTTCAATCGGCACCAGATCGTCGAGGCGATCTTGCGTCAGCACGAAGCCACCAGGGTGCTGCGACAGGTGCCGGGGAAACCCAACCAGGGTTTGGGCAAGCTCCAGGGTCAGCCGCAGGCGGCGGTCCTGCATGTTCAGGTTCAGTTCGGCGATGCGATCCTCCGCCACGCCGTCCTCATCGCCCCAGCGCGACATCTGCGCGGCCAGCACGCCGGTTACGTCCTCCGGCAATCCCAGCGCCTTACCGACATCGCGCACCGCGCCCTTGCCGCGATAGCGGATGACGGTGGCGCAGAGGGCGGCGCGTTCGCGGCCATAGGTTTCGTAGATCCACTGGATCACTTCCTCCCGCCGCTCATGCTCGAAGTCGACGTCGATATCCGGCGGTTCCTTACGCGCGGTGCTGATGAAGCGTTCGAACAGCAGGCCGGAGCGGACGGGATCGATCGAGGTGATCCCCAGCACGTAGCAAACCGCGGAATTGGCGGCCGAACCCCGTCCCTGGCAGAGGATTTGGCGGGAACGGGCGAAGCGCACGATGCTGTCGACTGTCAGGAAATAGGGCGCATAGTCCAGCGAGGCGATCAGCCGCAGCTCGTGGTTCAACTGCTTCGTCACCGTTTCCGGCGTGCCGCCGGGGTAGCGAAGCGCCGCACCCTCCCATGTCAGGCGCTCCAGCGTTTGCTGCGCGGTCAGGCCGGGGAAGCGGATTTCGTGCGGATACTGATATTGCAGCTCATCCAGCGAGAACCGGCAGCGATCCGCGATCTCGTTCGAACGGGCCAGCGCCTCCGGATAGGCCGTGAACAGCCGCGCCATTTCCGCCGGCGGCTTCAGGGCGCGATCGGCGGAGCGTTCCCGCTTGAAGCCGATATCGTCGATGGTTCGGGTTTCGCGGATGCAGGTCAGCACGTCCTGCAGAATGCGCCGCCCCGGGGTGTGATAGAGGACGTCGCCGGTCACCACGGTGGGCACCTGCGCCGCCTGCGCCATATCGGCGATCTGGCGCAGCCGCACTGCGTCATTGGGGCGGCGGTGCAGCGTCAGGCCCACATAGGCGCGGCCGGGGAAGGTGGCGCGCAACCGAAGCAGCGCCTCGGGGGAGGGCGCGTCGCACAGGATCGCCACCAATCCCTCCGCCCCCGCTTCCAGATCGGCCCAGCGCAGATCGCAGGCCCCTTTGCCGGCGCGGCCTTTGCCCAGTGTCAGCAACCGGCAGAGCCGCGACCAGGCGGCCCGATCGGTCGGGTAGACCAGCAGCGGCGGCGCATCGGTGAGATCCAGCCGGCAGCCGGCGATCAGCCGCACCCCGGTTTCCTTGGCCCGCACATGCGCCCGCACAATGCCCGCCAGCGTGTTCCGATCCGCGATCCCCAGCGCCTTGTGGCCGAGCATGGCGGCCTGGGCGAACAGCTCATCCACCTGCGAAGCGCCGCGCAGGAAAGAGAAGGCGGAGGTGACCTGAAGCTCGGTATAGGCTGGCATGGGTTATTTGTTCATATTTTGTTCTTTTCTGCAAGGTAGGAATTCCGGTCAGCCTCAATAGAAACCGTCGGCATCCCTGAAGCGGAGCCACGGACGGGCTGATCACCGCACCGGTTGGTACAAATTATTGAAAAAACGGGTGTCCCCGGCGGGATTCGAACCCACGGCCCCAGGATTAGGAATCCTGTGCTCTATCCTGCTGAGCTACGGAGACTGCCCACACTCAGCATATCAAACATCGAGCGCTTCGGGAAACCCTGTCAACCGATCGCAGGGTGATCGCATTTGGATCGACGTGCGCCACAGTCGAACCCTCAGCGTCATCCCCGGGCTTG
>CAIUPC010000225.1 GCA_903900905.1 uncultured Acetobacteraceae bacterium | reverse complement strand
TTTCTCCTGTCTAACGCTGCAAAGTCGTGGATGCCGACCTCCGTCGGCATGACGGCGTTGGGGCGCTGCCGGTGAGTCAATGTCAACACAGGCTGGTATAAATTGGCTAAATACGGAGGTTCGTGCGGTTGGCGATCCTCGGGACAAGCCCGAGGATGACGGTTTTTGGCACAAATCCGCCATATGCGATCACCCTGGCCGCCCCGGCTCAACGGCTTGACGCGAAATTAACCCGGGACCATCTTCCCGCGGATGGATCGGATGACATTATCAGCGCATGAGATCTGCCGAAGGGCTGAGCCAGTGGATTGGCTCTTTGGCCTGGCCCCCAACCCTTCGCGGCCGCTGACGCTATGCATGAGACAGCGGACTCGAAAACAAAACTTTGAGACGCATATGAGCAGCGCATAGACGATGCGACAGCTTTCATGACCGATGATCGGCATCTGCGCGCCCACGTCGCCGGAAAGAACCCTCACTCCCGAACGGGATCGAATATCAAAAACAGGAATTATAGACTCGAAAACAAAACTCCGAGACGACTTTGAGCAATACGCGACCGATCCCGCCCCCCTGTCCACAACTTCACTGGCACCCGCACGCGGGCTTCGCTAGGTAGAGCCATCGACGCCCCGCCTCTGGAGTAAGCCGAATGTGCGGCATAGCCGGCCTGATTCTCTCTTCCGGCGCCGCGCCGCCTGATCCGGTCACGCTTTCGAAGCTGATCGACAGCCTGCACCATCGCGGCCCCGATGGCACCGGCCATGCGGTCGTCGGCCGGGTCGCGCTGGTGCATAACCGGCTGTCGATCATCGACCTCGTCACCGGCGACCAGCCACTATTCGCTGGCGCCGCGACGCTGGTCGCGAATGGTGAGATTTATAACTATCGCGAACTGCGCGCCGCCATGCCGGACGTGCATTTCGCGACCAACAGCGACTGCGAACCGCCGCTGCATCTATGGCTGCGCGACGGCGCGGACTACGCGCAGCAGCTACGCGGCATGTTCGCGATCGCCATTCATGAACGGGCCCAGCGGACGGTCACCCTGACCCGCGACTCCTTCGGGATCAAACCGCTCTATATTGCCCAGGTCGAGGGTGGCCTGGCCTTCGCGTCCGAACCCCGCGCCTTGCTCGAAGCCGGCCTGGTGCAGCGCAAGATCCGCTCCGCGGCGCGGGAGGAGCTGTTGCAACTCCAGTTCACCACCGGCGCCAGCACCATCTTCGAGGGCATCCAGCGCGTTTTGCCGGGCGAAACCCTGACCTGTGCCGACGGCCATATCATGGATCGCCGCCGTATTACGGCGCTGCCGGAAGGCGGGCCGGAGACCATTGATGAAGACGCGGCGCTGAAACGCCTCGATCGCGCGCTGGAGGAAAGCGTCGACCTGCATCAGCGCAGCGATGTGCCCTATGGCATGTTCCTGTCCGGCGGCATCGACAGCGCCACCGTGCTGACGCTGATGGCGCGGCTGAACAAGGACCCGGTGCTGGCCTTCACCGCCGGCTTCGACGCCCCCGGCGCGGCCGATGAGCGCGGCCACGCCGCCACCGTCGCCAAGGCCGTGGGCGCGCATCATGAATCCATCGAGGTGACCGAGGCGATGGTCTGGCAGCATCTGCCCGAGATCGTCGCCTGCATGGACGATCCCGTGGCCGATTACGCCATCATCCCGACCTGGTTCCTCGCCCGCCGCGCCCGTCAGGATGTGAAAGTGGTCCTCAGCGGTGAGGGTGGCGACGAAATCTTCGGCGGCTATGACCGCTACCGGCGCGCCATGCGGCCCTGGTGGCTGGGCGGCCAGACCCCTTGGATTGGCGGCAGTTTCGACAAAGTACCCGTGCTGCGGCAACAGCCGGCGGCGTGGCGCGACGGCATGGCCGCGGCGGAGGCCGAGGTCGCGAGCCTGGGCCTGTCCCGCCTGGTGTCAGCGCAGGCCCTGGATATGCAGGACTGGCTGCCACATGACCTGCTGCTGAAGCTCGACCGCTGCCTGATGGCGCATGCGATTGAGGGGCGGACCCCGTTCCTGGACAAAGGCGTCGCCGCCGCCGCCTTCCGCCTGCCCGATGGGCTGAAGGTCCGGGGCGGCATGGGCAAGTGGATCCTGCGCAAGTGGCTGGAAAAGAACCTGCCGGTGGCCCGCCCCTTCGCCCCCAAGCAGGGCTTCACCGTGCCGGTAGGTGAATGGATCAAGGGCCAGGGCACGCGGCTTGGACCGCTGGTTGCTGCGCAACCCGGCGTGGCCGAGATCGCCCATCCTGAAAAGGTCGAGGCCCTGTTCGCCAATATCAGCCGCTGGCGGCACGGCTTTGCCTGCTGGAAGCTGCTGTTCTACGCCCTTTGGCATCGGCGCCACATTCTTGGGCTGGAGCCGGTGGGCGACGTGTTCGAAACATTGTCGGCCCGGTAAGGGTGGGCAGCCGGAATTACCTTCCAGCGGCATCGCGGAAATGCTATCAAATGAAACATGGTCAACCCAGCCCCCGCCTCTGATCGCCCCGCCACCGCCGAACCGTTCATGGGGGAGGCACAGGTAATCTATTTTCGTCAGAAACTACAGCGCCTGCGGGCTGACGCGCTGCATGAACTAACCGCGACCCCCGCGATCAGCCCGGATGACGGCCCGCGGGACGGTGACCAGACCGACCAGGCCAGCGCGGCCGAGGAACGGGAATTCGACATCATCAACCGCGCCCGCGAGCAGGCCTTGCTGGCCCGGATCGACCAGGCGCTCAACCGCCTCGACAACGGCACCTACGGCTATTGCGAAGACACCGGGGAGCCGATTGGCTTCGGTCGCCTGGATGCGGAGCCCACCGCGACCCTGACCGTCGCGGCGCAGGAAAAACGGGAACAGGCCGGGCGCTAACCCGCGAAGCTGCGCACCAGGCTGCCGGCCACCAGCCGCCAGCCATCAACCATCACGAAGAAAATCAGCTTGAACGGCAGTGACACCGCGTTGGGTGGCAGCATCATCATGCCCAGACTCATGAGCACGCTACCGACCACGAGGTCGATCACCAGGAAGGGCAGAAACAGCAGGAACCCCATCTCGAACGCGCGCCGCAGTTCCCCCACCATGAAGGCCGGCACCACCGCGCGCCAGGCCGGCGGATCCTCCGCGGCGGCCGGAAGATGCGCCAGGTCCTGGAAGAAGCTGAGATCATCGGGGCGCACATTCGCGGCCATGAAGCCCCGGAAGGGTTCGGCGGCGAGGCGCAGGCCCTCGATCTCGCCCAACCGGCCCTCGGTCAGCGGCTGCACGCCTTCGATCCAGCTCTGCTCGAACACCGGCTGCATGACGAAATAGGTCAGGAACAGCGACAGGCCGATCAGCACCATATTGGGCGGGGTGCCCTGGGTGCCGAGGGCACTGCGCAGCAGCGACAGCACGATGGCGATGCGGGTGAAGGCCGTCATCATCACCAACAGCCCCGGCGCCATCGACAGCACCGTGACCAGCGCGGTGAGTTGCACGATGCGCCCGGTCGCCCCCGCGTCTCCGGCGGAACCGAGATCGATGGTCAGCGCCTGCGCCCAGGCCACGTGCGGCGCGAGCAGCAGCAGCGCCAGCCAGGGCGCGCGGCTCACGAAGCGCTTTCCTCCCCTGGTAGCCAGCCGACAACGATATCCTGCGGCCCGCCGGTCAGCAGCAGCGCCGTGCGGCCGTCGCACCGCACCAGATGCAGCCGCCGGCGCGGGTCGAGCACCAGCACATCGCGCACCGCGAGCCGGCCTTCGGCGTCGCGGGGGAGGCGCGCGGCAAGGCCGCTGGCGCTGGCCGCGCGCGCCACCAGATAGATCAACGCCAACACCGCGGCCAGCGCCCCGAGGCCAGAGAACACAGTCGGCAAATGAGACAGCATGGGATCACCACCTTCCTGAACGAACCAGGCGATCCAACAGCAAAATGATGAAGAAACCGTTAACGCCGGAAGTTTTTTTCGTCCTGTTAACTCTTCCTTAAGAATTCCCCCGCACACTGCCCGCATGGACCCCACCCGGATCGCCATTTTCGAGCTGGCGCACAAGCGCATGGCCTGGGCCGAGCAGCGGCAGGCCTTGCTGGCGAAGAACATCGCCAATGCCAACACGCCCGGCTTCCAGCCCCGGGACCTGCCGCCGTTCGCGCGCGTGCTTTCAGGCGCCGCCGCCGCCGAACCGGCGCGCACCCGACCCAACCATCTGCCAGGCACCGATGCCGGCGCCATCCGCGCCACCGCCGCCCGGCCCCGGCTGCACAATCCCGACGGCAACGCGGTGGCGCTGGATCAGCAGCTGACTCAGGTCGCCGATACCGAGACCGCCCAGACGCTGACCACCACGATCTACAAGAAATACCTGGCCATGTTCGCCATCGCGCTCGGCCGTGCCGGGTAACAGTAACGCAAGGACGCCGCCCATGACCCCTGACCTGACCCATAGCCTGACCATCTCCGCCAGTGGCATGGACGCGCAGACCATCCGGCTGCGCGTGATCGCCGAGAACCTCGCCAACCAGGACACCACCGGATCCAGCCCCGGCGCGGACCCGTACCGGCGCAAGACCGTCACCTTCGCGCAGCGCCTCGACACCGTCAGCGTCAAGGCCATCGGGCGCGACAAAGGCGATCTGCCGCTGCGCTACGACCCCTCCAACCCCGCTGCCAACGCCAGCGGCTATGTGAAGCTGCCCAACGTCAACAGCTTCACCGAAATGATGGACATGCGGGAGGCGCAGCGCTCCTACAACGCCAATCTCGCGGTGATGCAGGCCGCCCGCGGGATGCTCGGCCGCACGATCGAGATCCTGAAATGACCGATATTCCGACCATAATCGTCACACCGTCCGCCGCCACGCGGGCCTATGCGCGTACCGGCGGTGGCGAGGCCGGCTTCGCCGCCACCATGCAGCGGGCCATGACCAGCGCGGTCGAAACCGGGCATGCGGCCGACGGCCAGGCGATGCAGGCGCTTTCCGGGGGCGGCAATCTGACAGATGTGGTCACCGCGCTGTCGCGCGCCGAACTGACGCTGCAAACCGCCACCGCCATCCGCGACCGGGTCGTGCAGGCCTATCAGGACATCATGAAGATGCCGATATGACGGGGTCCGACACCGGCGCCATCCTGGCGGAAGCAATGCTGGTCGCCGTCAAACTGGGTGGCCCGCCGCTGCTGGCCGCGCTGATCGTCGGCGTCATCGTGGCGCTGTTCCAGGCCGTCACCCAGATCAATGAGGCGACGCTGGCCTTCGTGCCGAAACTGCTGGCGCTCGGGGTGACCGCGATGCTGCTGGGGCCCTTCATGTTCGGCACCCTGGCCGCCTACACGCGCCACGTCTTCGACCGCATGATCGTTATCGGCGGCTCATGACCTGGCTGCCGCCGGACCTCGGCCATTGGGCGTTCGGCTTCGTGCTGCTGCTGGCGCGGATCGTGGGCATGGCAACCTTGCTGCCGGGCCTGGGCGAAAGCGCGCCCCCGGCGATGTTGCGGGCCGGGATCGCGCTTTGCCTGACGCTGCTGTTGCTGCCCGGGCTCATGCCGGCTTTTCCACAGCCGCCGGAACCCGGCCTCGCCGCCGGGGCGATGGTGATCGCGGAGGTGCTCACCGGCCTTTGGTTCGGCTGGCTCGCGCGGCTGCCGATGCTGGCGCTGCCGATGGCGGGGCAGATCATGGCCGCGCTGATGGGCCTGTCCAATATACTCCAGGCAGGCGCCGACATGGGACCGCAAACCTCTGTCCTCGCCCGGCTGTTCGAGGTCGCGGCGCCGATGCTGATCCTCACCACCGGGCTTTATCAGCAGCCGATCGCGGCGGTGAGCGGGTTGTATGGGCTGGTGCCGGCGGGGACGATGGTGCCGAGTGGCGATGGCATCCAGGCCATCCTCCTCGCGGTGGCGGCGTGTTTCACCCTGGCTTTGCGCCTGTCCGCCCCCTTCGTGGTCGCGGGACTGGTCTGGCAGATGGCAACCGGCCTGACCGCCCGCTTCCTGCCCCGGCTGCAAATCTACTTCGTCGCGGTGCCGGGCCAGATCCTCGGCGGCATGGTGCTGCTGGCGATCCTGTCCACCAGCCTCCTCGCCGCTTTCCTGGGAGCGATGCGCCTCTCGCTCTCCGCTCTGCCAGGAGGCTGAGCGATGTCTGACAGCACGCGGGAGGATCGGACCGAACCCGCCAGTCCGAGACGGCTGGAAAAAGCGCGGGAAGAAGGGCGTGTCCCGGTCTCCCGGGAATTGGCGGGGGCAGCGGGCCTGACCGGGGCGGCGCTGGCGATGCATTATGCCGGCAGCGATGCGGCGAGTGATCTTGGCCTGCGATTAAGCGCCTTTCTGACACATCTCGACCAGCCCGCTCTGGCGGGCACAGATGGTATAAACCTCGCGGGAAT
>CAIUPC010000224.1 GCA_903900905.1 uncultured Acetobacteraceae bacterium | reverse complement strand
GGGGTGAAAACAGCGCGGACGCTGCCAGTTCACCCCTCCCCCCAGCCCCCTCCCTCAAGAAGAGGGAGAGAAGATGTCACGGATGCCCATGAATCAGGCACATGCCCCGCTGAATTGCCTTCAAACAGATGACAAAGGACAAACAGAGGTGCCCAAAAAAGAAACGCCCCGCTGTCCGATGGGACAGCGGGGCGTTGGCCGGAGAAGAAACCCGGATCAGACCGAGTAATACATCTCGAACTCGACCGGGTGCGGGGTGTGCTCGAAGCGGTAGACTTCGCTCCACTTCAGATCGATGTAGCTCTCGATCTGATCCATCGAGAACACGTCGCCGGCCAGCAGGAACTCATGGTCCGCGGCGAGCGCACCCAGAGCTTCACGCAGGCTGCCGCACACCGTCGGGATGTCCTTCAGCTCTTCCGGCGGCAGGTCGTACAGATCCTTGTCCATCGGATCGCCCGGGTGGATCTTGTTCTTGATGCCATCCAGGCCGGCCATCAGCATCGCCGCGAAAGCGAGGTACGGATTGGCGGTCGGATCCGGGAAGCGGACTTCAACGCGCTTCGCCTTCGGATTGGTCGCATACGGGATGCGGCAGGAGGCGGAGCGGTTACGCGCTGAGTAAGCCAGCAGCACCGGCGCTTCGAACCCGGGGATCAACCGCTTGTAGCTGTTGGTCGAGGGGTTGGTGAAAGCGTTCAGCGCCTTGGCATGCTTGATGATGCCGCCGATATAATACAGGCAGGTTTCCGACAGATCGGCGTAGCTGTTGCCAGCGAACAGCGGCTTGCCGGCTTTCCAGATCGACTGATGCACATGCATGCCCGAGCCGTTGTCGCCATAGATCGGCTTCGGCATGAACGTCGCGGTCTTGCCATAGCTGTGGGCGACGTTGTGCACGCAGTACTTGTAGATCTGCATGTGGTCGGCCTGGCGGGTCAGCGGGCCGAACTTGGTCCCGAGCTCGTGCTGGCTCTGCGCCACTTCGTGGTGGTGCTTCTCGATCGCGAGGCCCATCTCACCCATGGTGGACAGCATCTCAGCGCGCAGATCGACTTCGCTATCGACCGGGGCAACCGGGAAGTAGCCGCCCTTGACGACCGGGCGATGGCCCATATTGCCTTCCGGGTAGTCCTTGATGGACGCCTGCGGGCCTTCCTGGCTGTCCAGCTGGTACATGCCGTAGTTGCCGCCGGTGCCGAACTTCACGCTGTCGAAGATGAAGAACTCAGCTTCCGGGCCGACATAAACGGCGTCGCCGATGCCCGACGACTTCACATAAGCTTCCGCCTTCTTGGCGGTGCTGCGCGGGTCGCGGGCATAGCCCTGACCGGTCGAGGGCTCGACGATGTCACAGATGATGATCATCTGCGGACGGGCCGAGAACGGGTCCATGACCGCCGTTTCCGGATCCAGCATCAGGATCATGTCGGACTCGTTGATGGCCTTCCAGCCCGCGATCGACGAACCGTCGAACATGATCCCATCACGGAACACGTCTTCGTCGATGGTCGAGACATGCTGCGCGGTGTGGTGCCACTTGCCGCGCGGGTCGGTGAACCGCAGGTCCACATACTCGACGGAATGCTCCTTGAGCATATCCAGCACCTTTGTCACGGCTGAGTTCGTGACGGTCGGCTTCTTCACCATGCCTGAAAATCCCCGTTTACCAGTTCGTGGGAACCGCTTTGGTCGTGCCGCCACGGACCCGTGGCGGAAGCGGCATTATGGACGAGACCGCACGATGCGTGCCCCGATGGGTCGGCCCCTCTACTCGTTCCCGCCAGGGGCCGAAAGCGGTAATTCGCCGGTCAGACCGCGTCTTCGCCACGCTCGCCAGTGCGGATGCGAATGACTTCCTCAACCGCGGAAATGAAGATCTTGCCATCGCCGATTCGCCCCGTTCGGGCCGCGTTGACGATCGCCTCCACGGCGCGCTCGACCACGCTGTCTTCGCAAATGACCTCGATCTTCACCTTCGGCAGGAAATCGACCACGTATTCGGCGCCACGATAGAGCTCCGTATGCCCCTTCTGGCGGCCGAAGCCCTTGGCTTCCACCACGGTGATGCCTTGCAGTCCGACTTCGTGCAGTGCCTCCTTTACCTCATCGAGCTTGAACGGCTTGATGACAGCCTCAATCTTTTTCATGCGTCCTCAGCCCGGCGGTGCCGGACTCTCCCATGCTGGATGGCTGCCCGGTGTACCGCCTGTGGGAGGCAGCGTGAACAGCAACTTAGGTTTGCACGCGCCGTGCCAAGCTTCAATGCGATATCGCGTGCCGTCGTGTGCAAACATGAGACAGATGCGGGCAGCCGCCACCTTATCCATTGTCATATCAGGAATTTCCCGGCTTTGCGCCATCGCGCCAACTTTGGCCCGGGGGCGATGTCCCGCCCATCGTTGCGGTAAAATCCGAGGAAACACCAAAGTGCTCAATTTCCGGCCATGCCCCACGCAGGCAATGTGCCTGATCAATGAGCATCGGCTGGGGTATTTTTCATCCATGCGCTCCCCGGAAACCCGCCAGGGGTATCGTATTTGGATCGACATGCGCCACAGTCGAACCCTCAGCGTCATCCCCGGGCTTG
>CAIUPC010000223.1 GCA_903900905.1 uncultured Acetobacteraceae bacterium | reverse complement strand
GCCGCATCCGTCAGGATCACCACATCGCGCACGCAGTCTTTCACCCGATCCGCGATCGCCTCGATCAACGCGACGAAGCTGATATCGACGAACAGGATGCGATCCGCCGCGTGGTTGACGATGTAGGAAATATCGTCCGGGTGCAGGCGCGGGTTGATGGTGTGGCAGATCGCCCCCATGCCCGGCGCGGCATAATACACCTCCAAATGCCGGTAGCCGTTCCAGGCCAGCGTCCCGACCCGGTCGGAGGCACCCACGCCCAGCCCCTGCATCGCCCGCACCAGTTGACGCGACCGCCGCTCGACATCCACCCAGCCATAGCGATGCGTGGTCCCGTCATGCAGGCGGGAGATCACCGGCGCGGTCGCATGATGCCGCGCGGCACGGGTGAGGATGCCGGAAATTAACAGGCTTTGGGTTTGCATCAGGCCGAGCATGGGTGTCCCTCCGACGATGCGGCGTTGTCGCCGCGCTTTTCTGCGCCGATGATACGTCAGCATTGAACGAACAGAAGGGGGAAATCGCATGCGTCCAGTCATGATCGTCACCGGCGGCAGCCAGGGCATTGGCGCCGCCGTCGCCCGTATGGCCGGCGCGCGCGGCTACGCTGTCGCGCTGACCTATCAGTCCGCCCGCGACCGCGCCGACGCGGTGGTCGCCGACATCGAAGCCGCCGGCGGCAAGGCCCTGGCGATCCAGGCGGAAATGGCGGACGAGGCCTCCATCCTCTCGTTATTCGCGACCGTGGACCGCGAACTCGGCCCGGTCAGCGTATTGGTCAACAATGCCGGCGGCCCCGGCCCGGTCTGCAAGATCGACGCGATTACGGCCGAGGCTTTGGACAACGTGCTGACCGTCAATGTCCGCGCGCCGTTCATCACCACGCGGGAGGCGGTGAAGCGCATGGCCACCGATCTCGGCGGCAAGGGCGGCGCGATCGTCAATATTTCGTCGCGCGCGGCGGAGATCGGCGGCGCCAATGAGTGGATCCATTACGCGGCCTCCAAAGGCGCGGTTGACAGCCTGACCATCGGTTCGGCCCGCGAACTGGCCCCGCGCGGCATCCGGGTGAACGCTGTTAGCCCCGGATTGATCGAGACCGAGCTGCATGCCCGCGCCGGCCTGCCGGATCGTTTGGTGCGCCTGGTGGGCGGTGTGCCGATGGGGCGGACTGGCAGCGCCGACGAAGTGGCGACGGCGGTCTTGTGGCTGGCCTCGGACGAAGCATCTTATATCACCGGCATTATCGTGCCGATCTCGGGAGGACGCTGATGGACCTGAAATCTGCATTGATCGTTGGCGTGGGGCCGGGGCTGAGCGCCTCGCTCGCGCGTCTGTTCTCGAAGCACGGCTTGCAGGTGGCGCTGGCGTCGCGCAATCCCGACAAGCTGACCCGGCTGGCGGCGGAAACCGCCGCCGCCACCTTCGCCGTTGAGGCAACTGACCCGGATGAGGTCGCGGGCCTGTTCGATGCCGTGATTGCCACCCAGGGCGTGCCGGATATCGTGGTCTACAACGCCTCCGCCCGGGCGCGGGGGCCGATTACGGACGTGGTGCCGGAGGATGTGGCGCGGGCGATTTCAGTCAGTGCCTATGGCGGTTTCCTGGTGGCGCAGCAGGCGGCGCGCGGCATGGTCGCGCGCGGGAGTGGGGCGATCCTGCTGACCGGTGCCTCGGCCAGCGTGAAGGGCTATCCGCAATCGGGCGCTTTCGCGATGGGCAAGTTTGCCTTGCGCGGGCTGGCGCAGAGCATGGCGCGGGAATTGGCGCCGCAGGGCGTGCATGTCGCGCATTTCGTCATCGACGGCGGTATTCGCAGCGCGGTGCGCCAGAACCCGAACGACAATCCGGACAGTTTGCTCGACCCGGATGCGATCGCCGAGACCTACTGGCACGTCGCTACTCAGCCGCGTTCCGCATGGACCTGGGAAGTTGAGTTGCGGCCCTGGGTGGAGCGGTTCTGATCGGGCACCATCGAACCCGTCCACTGCTGATCGGTCGCCAGCCAGGGGACCGTTTCCGCTGGAAACAGCCCCACGGTTGGCGATAATATCGGCGCATGCCGGACGATCTTTATCACCGCGATGCCCTTGCTTGGTCAGAGTGCCAGGCGGTGTTGCTGCGCCGTGTCGCGCGCGGCGAACGGGTGAACGATGTCGATTGGGATCACATCGTGGAGGAGATCGAGGACGTGGGTCTCTCCCAACTCAATGCGGTGCATTCCTACCTTCGGCAAATGCTCGTGCATCTGTTGAAGTTGCATGGTTGGCCGGACCTCGCCGCCCAACACCATTGGCGCGCTGAGATTGTCGGGTTTCAGTCGGACGCATCGCAGCGCTTTACCCCTTCCATGCGGCAGCGGATTGATCTGGCCCAGCAATACGGCCGTGCCGTGCGGCAGATCGGACTAACCAGGTTCGACAAGGATCCGGTTTCCGCGCCTCCGGCGGTGTGTCCTGTCACGTTAGATCAATTGCTGAACGCATCCTGCGCCGAACTGGAAGCCGCCTTCGCAAACAGCTGATGCGGGTGGCGCGTTGCCATCACCCCTTGCGCACCCGCACCGCTCAGGCCTGTAATCCGGCATGGCAATCCTCATCACCGGCGCGGCGGGTTTTGTCGCATTGAATGTCGTCGAACATCTCCTCACCGCGGGGCGGGATGTCGTCGGGCTCGATCAAATCCCCCTGCCGCCGCGGGCGCAGCGCGGTTTCGCGGCGCTGCCGGGGCGGCTGACCATGATCGACGGGTCAATCCTGTCGGCGGAGGCGCTGACGGCCGCCATGACCGCCGCCCCGATCGAGGCGGTGATCCATTGCGCCGTCATCACCGCCGGTAGCGCGCGGGAGATCGCGGCGCCGGAGACCATCGTCGCGGTCAACGTGCAAGGCGCCGTGGCGACGCTCATGGCCGCCGCGCGGCATGGCATCAAACGCTTTGTCTATCCCAGCTCCGGCGCGATCTACGGCTCCGCCGCCGCCGGGATCGAGGTGATCGAGGAAGACGCCCTGCGCCCCGCCCCGGTCAATCTCTACGGCCTGACCAAGCGCGCGGCGGAGACCATCCTGCCGCGCATCGCTGAAACCCAGGGCATGCGGTTCACCGCCGCGCGGCTGGGTTCGGTCTACGGTCCCTGGGAATATGCGACCGGGGTGCGCGATACGCTGTCCCCCATGCTGCAGGCCTTCGAGATCGCGCGGCGCGGGGAGGAGGCGGTGCTCGGCCCGGCCTGGCGCGGCGACTATATCTATGGGCGGGACGTGGCGGCCGGTCTGGTGCGGGTGGCGGATGCCCCGTCTCTGTCGCGGACCGTCTATAACCTCGGCAGCGGCCAGCCCGGCACCGCCGCCGCGTGGTGCGCCGCTCTGGCCCGCCAGATGCCGGCATTCCGCTGGCGCCTGGCCGAACCCGGGGAAGCCTGGACCGTGGAAAGCCATACCGGCTTCGATCGCGGCGCCATGGATATCAGCAAGATCGCCGCCGAGGCCGGCCATGCGCCGCATTTCGATTTTGACGCCGCCGCCGCCGATTGGCTGCGGTGGGAGCAAGCGGCTGACGCGTAACACCAACCAGCGGAACCACCATGCAAGCATCCAGCACCCCGCCCGCTTTCCACCATGTCGCCCTCCGCGCCACCGACTTTGACCGGACGGTGAAATTCTATACCGAGGGCCTGGGCTTCCGGGTTCACTTCGAATTCGCCATCCCCGGCCGCATCGACCAGGCGGCGTTCCTCGACGCCGGCGACGGGCGCTACATCGAGATTTTCGGCAGCGGCTCCACGGTGCAGTCGGAAGGCCGCCGCCGCCGCCCGGATGAGGAACGGACCGAGGGCGCGTTGCTGCATTTCTGCCTGCGGGTGGCCGATACCGATGCCGCCTATGCCCGTGCCCTCGCGGCCGGCGCCGAGGCCCGCGTGGCCCCGCGCACCAATACGCTTAGCGCCGATCCGCTGGTGGAGGTGCGGATCGCGTTCGTGACGGGGCCGGAGGGTGAGGTGATCGAATTCCTCCAAAGCGCGCAGATGTAGGGCCGGAGCGTGCATTCTCGAAAGAGGGTGTGCGGCAATTCTGATTTTGGCGGGCTGCGCGCTCTTCGACGTCATAGCCGGGCTTGTCCCGGCTACCAGTCGCGGCACATTTCGGCGATATGAGCCCAAAAGCGTCGCTGAGTGCCGCGATTGATCCTCGTGACAGGCACGAGGATGACGGGAGAAGTGGTGGCAGGCCAAATTTAGAACTGCTGGATGGCGTGAACGTCGTTTGCTCGCGCCGGGTCCGGCCGCTATGGTCCGGCCGCTTCGCCCGGGCAGCCGGTCGCGATCCCACGCCGCCAAGCCAGTGAGTACAGACGTTGGTCGATATTTTCGACGAGATCGATGAGGAACTCCGGGCCGAGAAGGCCCAGAAGCTGCTGCTCCGCTACAGCGGGGTTATCGGCGGTGTCGCATTCGCGATCGTCGCGGCGGCCTCCGGGTGGCAGGGGTGGAACTGGTGGGAGAAACGCCAGGACGCCGCCGCCGCGACAGCCTTTATCAGTGCGATCACCCCGATCGACGCGAGCCCGAACCTGGATCCCGGGGCGCGGGCCGCGTTGGGCACGTCACTCGACTCCCTGACTGCCAGCGCGCCGCAGGGCTATCGCACCCTGGCGCGCCTGCGTTCCGCGGCGTTGAAGGCCGATGCCGGCGACCTGCAAGGGGCGGCGGCGCTGTGGGATCAGGTGGCCGGCGATGCCGCCGTCGATCCGCTGATCCGTGACCTCGCGACGCTGATCTGGGCGCAGCGCCTGATCGATCAGGGCGATCCCGCGCGGCTTGAAGCCCGGCTGCGGCCATTGATTGAACCCGGCAACGCCTGGCGGCCTTTGGCGCAGGAGCAGCTGGCGCTGCTGGACCTCCGGCAAGGCAAGGCCGAAGCGGCCAGGATCGCACTCCGAAAGCTGTCCGAGGATGTGACCGCCCCCGAGGGTGTGCGTAATCGGGCCATCGCGGTGTTGAGCCGTTTGGGCGCATAATGAATTTTGTCATCGCAATCAGGAAGGAACGCCCGCATGGCGGTTAACGCGAAGCCGGGTACCGGCACTGGGGTTCTGTCCCGTCGGGTGGCTTTGTTGACACCGCTGGCGCTGGCGGGATGCGAGACCTTCGACGGCTGGTTTGGCTCCAAGAAGGTGCCGTTGCAGGGCAAGCGCGAATCCGTGCAGCGCCTGCGCCGCGCTGTCGTCGCCGACGAGGGGGTGCGCAAGATCGTGTTGCCGCCGCCGGTGCGCAACGCCGGCTGGCCGCAGGCCGGCGGCAACCCCGCCCATGCGATGGGACACCTCGCCACGGGCGATAGCCTGTCGCGGGCCTGGACCGCCGATGTCGGCAGAGGCGGCGGTTACCGCCGCAAGATCCTGGCGCAACCGGTCGTCGATGGCGGAACCGTTTTCACGATGGATTCCGATGGGGAGGTCGCGGCCTTCTCCCTCGCGAACGGCAATCGCCTCTGGCGTTTCGACACGCGCGATGAGGATGCGGATACGGTCAATGTCGGTGGCGGGCTCGCGGCCGATAATGGCACCGTCTACGCCGCCAATGGCCTGGGCGATATGGTCGCGCTCGACGCCGCCAAGGGCACGGTCCGCTGGCGCAAGCCGCTGGGCGCGCCGGCTCGCTCTGCCCCGACGATCGCGGAAGGGCGGCTGTTCGTCACCACCATCGAAGATCGCCTGATCTCCCTTACCGCCGATGACGGGCGCGTGCTCTGGAGCCATCGGGGCGCCGGGGCGGGCACCGCGCTGCTCGGTCAGCCGGCGCCGGCCTATGCCCGCGGCATCGTCGTGACCGGCTTTGGTTCCGGGGAGGTCGCGGCCCTGCGCGCCGATACCGGCAGCGTGATGTGGACCGACGGGCTCGGGTCCTCGGCCAGCCTGCGCTCCGGTCTGGTGGATTTCACCGCGATTCGTGGCGCGCCGGTCATCGCCGGCTCCGTCGTCTATGCCGTCGGCATGGGCGGCCTGACCGCTGCCATCGACCTGCCCACCGGCCGCCGGGTGTGGGAGCGTCAGATTGGTGGGGAGGACACGGTGTGGCTGGCCGGTGGCTGGCTGTTCATGATCTCCCTGGAACAGGAACTCATCGCGATCGACGCCGCCGACGGGCGCATCGCCTGGATTTCGCCGCTGCCGCGCTGGGGCAATGAGGAGAAGAAAAAAGATCCGCTCACCTGGTACGGCCCCCTGCTCGCCGGTGATCGGCTCATCGTGACCGGCAATAGTGAGGAAGCCTTGTCGGTCAGCCCCTATACCGGCGCCATACTCGGACGCCAGCCGCTGTCGGGGGCGGCCTCGCCCGTGTCACCAATTGTCGCGGATGGCACCGTTCTTGTGGTATCGGACGACGCGCGGCTGCTGGCGCTGCGCTGAACCGGTTCAAAATATCATGAGATTACCCGTGGTCGTCATCGCGGGACGGCCCAATGTGGGCAAGTCCACGCTGTTTAATCGCCTCACCGGCCGCCGGGTGGCGCTGGTCGCTGACACGCCCGGCGTCACGCGCGATCGCAAGGAAGCCACCGCGCAGATGCGCGGGCGGATGGTGCAGCTCATCGACACCGCCGGGCTGGAAGAAGCGGCGCCGGAAACCCTCGCCGGGCGGATGCGCGAAAGCTCCGCCGCCGCGGTGCATCTGGCTGATCTCGTGCTGTTCGTGGTGGATGCGCGGGCCGGGGTGACGCCGGCGGATGAGCATTTCGCGCAATGGCTGCGCCGGCAGGGCCGCCCGGTCATGCTGGTCGCCAACAAGGCGGAAGGGCGCAGTGCGAGTTCGTCCGTGTTGGATGCCTGGTCGCTGGGCCTGGGCGAGCCGATGGCGGTCTCAGCTGAACATGGGGAGGGGATTTCCGACCTCATGTCCGAAATCGTCGGCGCACTGCCGCCGGAGCTGGAGGAGGATGACGCCGCGGAAGGCGAATCCGGTTCCCCCGAACGGCCGTTGAAACTCGCCATCGTCGGGCGGCCGAATGCGGGCAAGTCCACGCTGCTGAACCGGCTGCTCGGGCAGGAACGGCAATTGACCGGGCCGGAGCCGGGTCTCACCCGCGATGCGATCTCGGTCATCATCACCGATACCGATGGCTACAAGATCGAGCTGGTCGATACCGCCGGGCTGCGCAAGCGCGCCCGCATCGAAGCGGAACTGGAGAAGATGTCGGTCAGCGCCGCTATCCAGGCGTTGAAGATGTGCGAGGTCGTGGTTCTGACCCTGGACGCGGTCGAGGGGGTGAACGACCAGGACCTGCAGATTGCCCGTTTGGTGGAACGTGAGGGCCGCGCCTGCGTGGTCGTGCTGAACAAATGGGACGCCGTGCCGGATCGCAACGAGGCCCGCAAGGCCGCGACCGAGCGATTGGAAGAAAGCCTCGCCCAGATGAAGGGCATCCCGATGGTGACCCTGTCCGCCCTGACCGGCGCCGGCATTGACCGGTTGCTGCCGGCGGTGCGGGCGGCGCACGCGATCTGGAACACCCGCATCCCCACCGGGGAGCTGAATCGCTGGTTCGAGCGCGCCTTGGCCCGCCATCCGCCGCCGATGGTCAGCGGTCGGCGGTTGAAGCTGCGCTACGTGACCCAGGCGAAGGCGCGGCCGCCGACATTCATTACCTTCGGCACAAGGGCGGAGAAGATCCCCGACGATTACCAGCGCTATCTGGTCAATAGCCTGCGGGAGAGCTTCGATCTGCCGGGAACGCCGATAAGGTTGGAGTTGCGTGGAACGAAGAACCCGTACGCGGAGGGTTAGGGCGGGGTAGGGCCTTCAATCCCACTTGGCCATCCCGCGCAGGAAGCTCGACCCCGGGTTGGTGGCGTCGAAGGCATGCAGGCCTAACCCGTCCGCCAGCCCGATGCAGCAGAGCTTGCCGCGCACGGAATTGCCGGCCTCGTCCAGCCGGGGTGAGAACACGCCGATACCGATCTGGCGGTTAACCACGGCGATGATGCCGCCGCCGACACCGCTTTTGGCGGGTAGGCCGACCCGCGTCGCCCAGTCGCCGGCGCCGTCATACATGCCGCAGGTGAACATGACCGACAGCGTGTCGCGCACCGCGTCCATGCCGAAGACGTCCTGTTTGGTGATCGGGTTGATCCCCAGATTGGCCAGGGTCGCGCCCATGACCGCCAGGTCGGTGGCTGTCACGCGGATCGAGCATTGCCGGAAATAGACATCCAGCACGTCATCGACCGGGACATCGAAGACCTCCGCCGCGCGGAGCAGATGGCCGATGGCGCGGTTGCGGTGGCCGGTTTCCTTTTCGGACTCGAACACCCGCTCATCGACATCCAGGGCGCGGCCAGCGGCGCGGCTGAACAGGTCGAGCACGCGATCAAACGCACCCGCGCCCAGCACCTGGCGCAACCGCCCGGCAACGGCGATGGCGCCGGCGTTGACCATCGGGTTGAAGGGCCGGTTGGTGCGGGCGTCGAGGGTGATGGCGTTGAAGGGATCGCCGCTCGGCTGCACGCCGACGGCGGCGTAGGTTTCCTCCCGCCCGGCCTCGTCGAGCAGCATGGCGAAGGTATAGGCCTTGGAGATCGACTGGATGGTGAAGGGGGCCTTGGCATCGCCGGCCGTCACGATTTCCCCGGCCTGGGTGGCGACCGCCATGCCGAACTCGTCCGGTTCGACTTTCGCCAATTCGGGGATGTAATTCGCCACTGCCCCATCCTGATTGCCTTTATATAAGGCGTAATGCTCTTGTAACAGGCTTTCGATCTCGATCAGGGACTGAGGCGCGGAACCATTTGTGCTGGTCGTTTGCACTGCCTGTGTCGTCTTCATGGCTGAGATAATTGTCCCCACGCTTCGATAGTGGGTGTTACGCAAATATCATGCCGTTCGGTCTGGCCGATCCCGCGGAAACCGCAGAGTCAGTAAGTTCCGCCCGTCCTGACGCGCGTAAATGACGGACGGGCAGAACCGGCGGATCAGGGTCAGGCCGCGCCCGCCCGGAACAGCCTCGGCCAGGTTCGCCGCGACGGGGCGCAGGGGCGCAGCGGTCGGATCGAACACCATGCCATCGTCCTCAATCACCAGCAGTACCGCATCGTCGTCGGCGCATAGCTGAATCTCAACCGCGCCGGGCGCGCGATCAGGGAAGCCATGCAGGACGATATTGGCCACAGCCTCTTCCAGCACCACCTGCATGCCGGGCAGGCGATCGGCTGCCACGCAGGCGGCCGCCGCGTGATCAAGCCAGGGATAGACCGCCGCCAGGCCCTCCAACGAGGCCGGCAACCGTAGAACTGAAACGATGTGCATGCCGGTCCGTCAGGGAGGGGTCACCGCTTCCAGGGCGGCGGCTTCGGAGAGACAAACCGGGATCAGGTCATCGATACCGCTGGCATGGATGACCTCGGCCACCACATGGACCGGTGACAGCAGCACGACCCGGCCTTGCTTGCCGCGGATGGCTTTTCCGCACTTGACCAGGCTCCGCAATCCCATGGAGGCCATGAATTCAACCCCACTGAGGTCGATAATCAGCGCCCGGCAGGTGCGGGCGATCGTGGTCATCGAGCCATCGATCGCCATCGCCCCGGTGATGTCGATGCGCCCGGACAGCACGATTTTGGTCACGCCGGGGACCGATTCTTGTACTTCGATTTGCATGATCATCCTTTAGGCATGCGCGTCAGGCGCGAGTCCCGCTGAAGGCATGCAAATACGATGCCGCATCAGCCCCGCCGCACGTTCCAGAATTTCGGCACCCCGCTAAGGACCCCGGTCAGGTCCGACCGCCAGGCCGCCGGCTGCAAGGTCACGCCGCCGGGGACCAGCGGCACGGTTGCCACGCACTCCAGCTGCAACAGCTCCGCGAACCGCTTCCGCTCCGCCGGATCGGTCGCCAGCAGCGACTGCATGCGCAGTTCTTCGTAGCGCTTGGACTCGTACCAGCCGGACTCCGACGCCGCGACGCCGCGGATGCGGGAGTTCACCAGCGGGGAGGCCACGGACAGGCCAGGCACGTTCAGCATGTGGATATGGAAGCCGCCGTTTTCCGGGTTGTCCTTCTTGATCACCCGCTGGGTCATGGTCGCCCAGTCGGTGCTGACATATTCGAGATTGATGCCGATCCGCTTGAGCAAATCGGCGAGCACTTCGCTGGCGGCTTTGACGTTGGGGTAATCGCCGGGGGAGATCTGGACGATTTTCTCGCCCTTGTAACCCGCCGCTTCCAGCGCCTTCTTCGCCTGTTCCGGGGTGAAGGGGGTCTTCAGCTCGGCCAATCCGGCATCGGTCGCGTCCGGCAGACCCGGCGGGTAGAAGCCGACACCGGCGCGCTGGAACTCGGCTTCCCCGCCCGCCACGGCGGCGACGAAGTCGGCCTGGTCGAGCGCGCGCAGGATCACCCGCCGCATCTCCGGCCGGTTGAACGGGGGCTGCAGATGGTTGAAGCGCACCATCAGGTAGTTGCCCTCGGTTTCCAGCACGCCATAGCGCAGGTTGGGGTCGCGCCGGATCAGTGGGATCATGTCCTGGGAGGCATATTCCCACCAATCCTGCTCCCCCTTCTGCAAGGCCGTCAGGGCCGTGCCCTGGTCGGGCATGGTGGACCAGACCACGCGGTCAAAGTGCACGATCTTCGGGCCGGTGCCGCGATCGGGGGTGCCGTCGGGGCGGGGCACGTAGCCCTCGAACTTCGCGTAGACGTTGCGCACGCCCTGCATGCGTTCATTGGCGACATAGCGGAACGGGCCGCTGCCGATAACCTCCGGGACCTGTTTGAACGGGTCGAGGGCGGCCAGGCGTTCCGGCATCATCGCCGGCATGTAGGCACCTGGCTTGCCCAAAGCGGCGTCCAGCACCGGGAAGGGCTGCTTCAGGCGGAACTGGATGGTGCGGTCGTCCACCGCGCTGATTTCGTCACTGAGGGCCAGAATTTCCCCGCCCAGCACGTCGCGCTTGCCCCAGCGGTTGATGCTGGCCACGCAGTCGCGGGCGAGCACTTTCTCCCCATCGTGCCACATCAGCCCGTCGCGCAGGGTGATGCGCCAGCGCTTGCCGTCATCCTCGATCGTGTGGCCGGCCGCCATCTGCGGCTTGGGCTGGAACGCGGCGTTGGTGCCATAGAGCTGGTCGAACACCAGGCCGGCGTGGTTCCGGGTGATGTTGGTCATGCTGTAATGCGGATCGAGGAACACCAGATCGATTTGCGGCATGAACCGCAGTTCCCGATCCTTCGCGCTCGTGGCCAAAGCCGGGGCGGGCAAAGCGGCGAGGGCGCTGGCCCCCTGCACAAAACGGCGGCGTCCGATGGATGACATGGCGACGGTTCCTCCTGATGGCGGAGATGTCGGATTTTTGCCCGGCGCTGGCAATGGGGTAGCGTGGGTTCCTGGATCAACGGGAGAGAGCACCATGTCCGACAATGTCGTCACGCTTGAGGTTTCCGATTATGTCGCGGTCGCGACGCTGAACCGCCCGCCGGTGAATGCGATCAACGCCGAAATGCGCCACCGCCTGATCGAGATCTTCGATGAGGCCACCGATCGCCCGGACATCCGCGTGGTGGTGTTGACCGGGCAGGGCAAGATCTTCTCCGCCGGCGCCGATCTGAAGCAGCGGCCGGATGCGGGGAAGGCGGGCACGTACTGGCACCACAACCGCATCACGCGGGAGACGGGCAATGCGATCAAGGAATGCGCCAAGCCGGTGATCGCGGCGGTGAACGGCGCGGCGCTCGGCGCCGGGTTCGGGCTGATGGCGTCGTGCGACATCATGATGGCGTCCGAAACCGCGGTGTTCGGCATGCCGGAGATCGATGTCGGCCTGGCTGGCGGGGCGGCCATGCTGAACCAGTTTTTCAGCCGATCGTTTACACGGCGTTTGATGTTTACGGGTGATCGGTTGCCGGCGAGCGAGTTGTACCGGTTGGGGATTATTGACTCCGTCTGGGCGCCGGATGCGCTGCTGCCGGCGGCGCTGGCGATGGCGGCGCGGATCGCGTCGAAGAGCCCGATGGGGATCAAGCTGGCGAAGACCAGCTGCACGCTGGTGGAGCTGATGCCGCCGAAGGATGGCTACCGGTTCGAGCAGAATTTTACCTATGAGCTGTCGAAGACGGAGGACGCGAAGGAGGCTCGGACGGCGCAGTTGGAGAAGCGCAAGCCGGTGTTTAAGGGGCGGTAAGCCCTCAGAATCAAAACGGCCCCCGTGCGGCGCGCGAACGCCGGACGGGGGCCGCCTTGAAGGTTCGGCTTACTGCAGAACCAGCGCGTTGGTCAGATCGCCCATCGCGACGCCACCATTGGTGGTCAGAGCGGTGTCGCGCAGGGTGATGCCGGCCAGCGGCGTCAGGCCCTTCCAGTTGGAGATGAAGCGCAGGATCGAGGTCGTGTCATACTGCGCGTGATCGACGAAACCCTTCTTCGCGTAGGGGGAGACAATGATCGCCGGGATACGCGTGCCCGGGCCGAACGTGTCGCCCTTCGGCGGAGAGACGTGATCCCACTGACCGCCGAACTCGTCGTAGGTGATGACGATCAGCATGTGGGCGTATTGCGGGCTGGCCTGCAGCTTGGCGACCACGGCGGCGATGTGGTTGTCGCCGTCGGCGACGTTGGCATAGCCGGGATGTTCGTTCACCGTGCCGTGCGGCTTGTAGAACGTGACCGGCGGCAGCGTGCCATTGTTGATGTCGTTATAGAACTGCGAGCTGGTGTCCAGCGAGGCCGAGTTGACCAGCGACCGCGTATACACGCCCGCGTCCTTCAGATGCAGGCTCCGCTCCGTCGCGCCGCTGTTGGTGTAGCGGGCATCGGTGGTGCTGACGTAGCTCCAGGTATTGCCGCCACCCAGAGAGTAGGTGCCGCTATAGACCGGATAACCGTTGCTGTCGCGCTGGATGGTCTTACCGGCCGGGCGGTTCGGATCGAACCGGTCGAAGTAGTTGAACGGCTGGTGATGGTACTGGAAGTTCGGGTCGGCGTTGATGTTGTCGGTGGTTTCGTTCGCGAATGGCGCGTGCGCCTGCGCGAAGTTCCAGGCACCGGAGTAATAGGCCCAGTCGACACCCTTGGCGGTCAGCAGATCACCGATGTTGGTCTGGTTCTGCGGCGGCAGCGTGCTGGTCGCGTTCAGTTTGATTTCAGTCTGCGCGCCCGACGCGTTCGCCGCGTTGCTGCTGGGCGGGAACGGCGGCTGGGAGGTGTTGACGCTCCAGAAGTGGCTCGCGCCATTCACCGTCAGCATCGGCGTGAGCACCGAGCTGTTGACGAACGCGGGCGGGCCGGTCAGCGCCGAGGCGGGCGAGGTGCCAGAGGTCTTCAAGGTCGGAACCGTGCCGCTGGTGCCGCCGCTGATAACCACCGAATCGGCGGGCGCGGTTGAGCTGCCCGCGGCGCCAGAGAGATGCGCCGTTCCGGAATACACCGTGGTGGCCTGGGTCGCCGGGTTGTACGGTTTGCCGTTGCCGTCGTCCGGATAGATCGGGGCGCAGGAGCAGATCAGGTATTGGTGGTTCAGATAAGAACCGCCGAACGCGGACTGGAAGAAGTTGTCGGCCAGCACGTTCTTCTGAGCCAGCGCCCAGAGCGGATGGTCCGCCATGTTGTTGTTGTAATACGCCATCGTCAGCCCGCCCGAATCGGCCCAGGCGGCATACATGTTGTTGGCGCCGCCGTTGATCTGCATCTGGTTCTCGTAGAACCGATGATACAGGTCGCGGGTGGTGTAGCGCAGCGGATTGGTGTCCAGCGTCGTCTGCGACCCATACAGGGCATCCATCGTGAACGGATGGTTGAATGTATTGAGGTACGTGGCGGTCTCTGCCTGGGTCAGCGGCCGCGGGGCGGCCGGAGCGCCAGCGGTGATGCCGGAGGCGGTGCCGCCCCAAACCGCGGGGAGGCCGGACATCGTCGAGCCGTCACGGTCTATCTGCGTGTAGGACGCCGGCGTCGCGCGCGACAGGCCATTGGCGCCCGGATAGCGGCCGAACAGAGCATCGAAGCTCCAGTTTTCGGCGTAGATCACCACGACGGTTTGAATGTCGTTGTAGTTCGGCGCCGCCGCGACGGCATAGCCGCTCATGACATTGCTGAGACTGGCGAGCGTTGCCGCCGCCAAAGATACCTTACGCATTAACATCCCCTGATATGTGATGACCGACGATTGACGATTGACGATGCCACAGCACGTAATGGAATCCCCGCACGCCGGGATGGTAATTTCGTGACATTTTTCCGATATAAATTTATCGTACCGATCCAATATTTCAGTGCGATGAAATTGTCCGGCGTCATGGAACCGGCCGCCTCGGTTGCGCCCGGCCGTGATAGGACCGATCCGCTCATTCGGGGTTGGGTTCAACGTTGGCTTCCGCGCACGCACAGTTTTTCGGGATGGTCGCGCTCGCCCTGACGGGTGCCGGTGCGATGGCGGCGGAACGGCCGGATGCGCTGCCATGGGGCAGCGATCCGCCGGCGGGTCCGGCTATGGCGCGGGTAGCGGCCATTACATCGGTCGGGCGGCAGATGTTTTTCGATAAGACGCTGTCGGCCTCGGGCTCGATGTCCTGTGCCACCTGCCACGACCCGGCCCATGGTTTCGGCCCACCCGGCGCGGAGCCGATCATCATGGGCGGCGCCAGGCTGGACAAGCCCGGCACACGCGCCGTCCCCGGGCTGACCTATTCGGCTGCCACCCCGTTCTTCAGCGAACATTTTTATGAATCGGACGAAGAAGGCGACGAAAGCGTCGATCAGGGCCCGACCGGCGGCCGCACCTGGGATGGACGCGTGAATCGGCCGCGCGATCAGGCTGCGATCCCGCTACTGGCAGCGAACGAGATGGCGAACGAGAGCGAGGCCGCGGTCGCCGCGCGCGCCGCCGCCGCGCCTTATGCCGCCGAGATGCGCCGCCTATGGGGCGACACACTGTTCGCCGAACCGCACCGCGCCGTCCAGGCCATCGGCGAAGCGCTGGAAACATACCAGGAGTCGCCGTCGGAATTCAGCCCCTTCACCAGCAAATACGATGCCTGGCTGCGCAAGCAGACCGAGCTAAGCGCTGAGGAATTGCGCGGACTAAAGGCGTTCAACGACCCCGATCGCGGCAACTGCATCCATTGCCACAAAAGCAAGATGACCCCTGGCGGCGGTCTGCCGATGTTCACCGATGCCGGGTTCGTCGCCGTCGGCGCCCCTCGCAACATGGCGATCCCCGCCAACGCGGATCCAACCTATTTCGACCTCGGGCTGTGCGGCCCGGAGCGGAAGGATCTGGCGGGGAGCACCGAATATTGCGGGATGTTCAAGGCCCCGACCTTGCGCAACGTCGCTCTGCGGCGGTCGTTTTACCACAACGGCATCTTCCATACCCTGGAAGAGGCGGTCGCGTTCTACGCCACGCGCGATACCAATCCGGAACGCTGGTACCCCACGGGTCCGGACGGCAAGGTCCAGAAGTTCAACGACCTGCCAGCGGAATATCAGGCGAACATCGATTACGAACCCCCGTTCGACCGCAAACCCGGCGAGGCGCCGGCGATGTCCGAGCAGGATGTTTCCGACATCGTCGCGTTCCTTCGCACTCTCACCGATGGCTTCCACCCGGCTGTTGAAGCCGTGGCGGCGCCGCACCCTTCACACCCAGGAGACTTAAAATGAAACTGTTCCTCGCCGCGGCAGTTGCCGCGATGACTGTTGCTGCCCCGGCCTTCGCCGGTTTCTTCAACCAGACCGCGACCCCTGGCTCCAGCACGAGCGGCGCGTATGCGGTCTATACCGATAACACCGATGCCGGCAGCAACTTAATCGGCGCCGGCTTCACGTTGACCGGCCCCGTCAGTGACCTGATCGTCGGCGCGAATGTCGATGGCTTTGGCAGCGGCCTGGCCGCGGCTTTCCTGGTGAGCCTTCCGTCCGCCGGTTCGCTGCCGAATGTGACCGGTGGTAATCTGATCGCTTGGCTCGGCGCCAACGCCATTGGCGCGACCTTGCTCAATGTCCCGACCTCGGCCGGTGTCGCCTCTGGCGATATCGTGTTCGCGACCCCACTGGCGGCAGGTGACTACGCCGTGATTTTCGCCTCCAACGGCTCGCTCAATCTGACTGACGGCAACAACACCATCGGCACGCCGAACGTGTTTGCCAGCCTGAACGGCGATACCTTTTCCGCCTACGGCTATGACACAGGTATCCGCATCTTCGAAGCGCCGGAACCCGCCAGCCTGACCATCCTCGGCCTTGGCCTCGCCGCTGTTGGCGGTCTGCGCCGCCGCCGCGCTGTCTGATTGTGACCCGTAAACCCCGCCCGCCAACGGCGGGGTTTACGCTGATTGAAATGCTCACGGTCCTGGCCATCGCCGGGACCGTTTTCGTTATGTTGGGCACCGGCTTTCGCTTTGGCCTCACTGCCCGCGCGACACAGGCCCGCGAGAGCGGCGGCCAGGAAGATCTGGTGGTGTTCCACCAAACCCTGCAACGCCTGCTCGCCGATTTGGACCCGGGCCAGGCGCAAGCGGACCCACCGGTGTTTGAAGGTGCGCCGCATGCGATGCGCTTCCAGTCCGGGGAGCGGGTTTACCGCCTGCGGCTGGTCGCCGGGCAGCGCCTGATCTTGGAATACACCGAGCCCTTCGCTACCGTGACCGGCGATCCCACGACCGGGGTGTCGCCGTTGTTGGAGGGTGTAGAACGCCTCAATTTATCCTATTGGCAGCCTGGTACGGGTTGGCTCGCGACCTGGTCGGAGCCACGATTGCCACGCCTCATTCGTCTGCATGTCGCATTCCCGGCTGGTGTCAATCGCCATATGCCCGATGTGATCGCTGCCCCGATGCGCGAGGCTCCCCGATCCTAGGCATTCGCTCCCGACGCGGTGGGTTCGCTTTGCTGGTGGTGCTTTGGTCCCTCGGGCTATTGGCACTGCTCACCACGCAGTTGGTGGGGACAGCGCGCTCGGGCGCGCAATCCGCGGCGGCGCGACGGGATCAGGCGATCCTGGCCGCCGCGGCGGCGGGGGGAATTCAGCAGGGTATTCACTGGCTGCTGACGGTGCCAGATGACCCGGCTTTGGTGTCGTTTCCGGCTCGGATCGGGGTGGCAATGGTGACGGTGACCGTTGAAAATCAGGCCGGCCGGATCAACCCGAATCAGGCAACTTTGCCGCTGTTGCAGGCTCTCCTTGTTGCTTTGGGCGAATCGACCGCGGTTGCCCGGACGATTGCGGAGGGGGTCGTCGATTGGCGAACCGCGGCGGCGATGTCCGTCGCAGGCGAGTTGAAAGCCAAAGCCTACGCCGCTGCCGGGCGGACGTATGCGCCACCCGGGCGGCTGTTTCATTCCATTGAGGAGATGGGGTTGATTCCAGGCATGACTCCGGCACTGCTCGACCGTATGCGACCCCATATCTGCCTATATCTCGACACAGCCGTGACCCGGGACGCCGCTACCGGCCCGGTCGCGAAGGCGATTGCGTCGCTTGACGAAGATGAGGTCTTTTTTCCCGGCGCGGAACGCATCTTCGCGATTACGGCGGAGGCTCGTGGCTTTGGACAACTGCGAGTGGTGCGCCGTGCGATTGTGCGGTTCCGGCCCCACTCCGCCGGTTTGCCGGCCATTCTGACCTGGGAGCGTGAATGATCCACCGGCGCGATCAGGGCTTCACCCTGCTGGAGGTGGTGGTAGCGTTCATTATCGCCTCCATCGCCTTGGTGGTCCTGTATGGGAGCGCGGCGGGCGGGGTTCTGGCGGCCCGCGAAGCCGCGCGCATGGATGAGGCTTTGGCACGGGCGCAATCGCGGATGACCGCGATTTGCCAGGGGGGCACGATCCAGCCGGGCACACACGTCGGCGATGACGGGCACGGGTTCCGGTGGCATACCGAAGTGGCCGTAGCGGCGGAAGGACCGGTCGCCAGGGCAGAGCCGGTTCCACCGCCGCGGGCCACGCTTTACGCGCTGCGGGTCACGCTGTCCTGGCCGGGGCCGGCACGGACGCATAGCGTCAGCCTTGAGACACGCTGCGCGACTGTGGGACGCGGGCCGGTTCAGTCAGGTTAGCTCTGTCGGCAGGGGTCAACGGTATGTAACGGACACCGGCGAATGGCCCGTGATACCAGTCGGCGTTCAGCCCCGGGGGCAGGCACACTGTGTCAGGCTATGTTATACGCTGCGCAACCCCGAACAGGATGATCGCTGACAGGCGCTGTCATCCCGCAACCCAACCAACGGAGTCCAACCCATGCGCCTCGGCGTGATGCTTCCTTTGCACGATATCGGCGGCGATCCGGCCGTTATGCGCGATTTCGTCCATGCGACGGAGGCGCAGGGCTACACCAATCTCGGCCTCGCGGATCACGTGCTGGGCGTGAACGTGGCGACGCGGCCGGATTGGGGGGATCGCAACACCTCCGCCGATTTGTTCCACGATCCGTTCGTGTGCTTCGCCTATCTGGCCGGCATCGCGCGCCCGACGACCGAATTTTCCACACAGGTGCTGATCCTGGCGCAGCGCCAGGCGGTGCTGGTGGCGAAGCAGGCGGCCAGCCTGGATGTCATCACCGGCGGGCGCTTCCGCCTCGGCGTCGGCGTCGGCTGGAACCCCGTGGAATTCACCGGCCTCAACGAAAACTTCTCCAACCGCGGCCGCCGATCGGCGGAACAGGTGGAGGTGATGCAAAGGCTCTGGGCGGCGGATCACGTCACGTTCGAGGGCCGTTGGCACAAGATCGAGGACGCCGGCATCAACCCCCGCCCCGCCAGCGGACGGGTGCCCGTCTGGTTCGGCGGCCACGTGCCGCAGACGCTGGAGCGCATCGCCACAATCGGCGACGGCTGGATCATGAACGCCTACCCGCCGGGCGACGCGGCTTTGGCCGAACTGGCGAAGGTGCGGGGCCTGGCCGAGAAAGCCGGCCGCGCCCCGGATGCGATCGGGATCGAGGTCTGGACCTCCGCCGGCGCCGGCACGCCGGAGGAATGGCGGGCGGAGGCGCAGTTCTGGAAGGCCGCCGGTGCCACGCATCTGACCCTGACCAACACGTTCCAGCGCCGGCATCATCGCCGCATCGCCGGCAAGACGGTGGCCGATCATCTGGCGGCGCAGCAGGCCTATGCGGATGCTGTGCGGGACGTGCTGTGAGCGGACCAGGCTGATCATAAACCCACGGACCCCGGCGCAGCGAACGGCGGCCGCCTGACACAGGCGTCCGACAGGCGTTGCGCCGGACCGTGGTCAGAAAATTTTTCGCTCCGCAATGATATGG
>CAIUPC010000222.1 GCA_903900905.1 uncultured Acetobacteraceae bacterium | reverse complement strand
CGTCGCGCGCGACGCCGGACTGGTGCGCGGAGTCCAGCTCCACCGAGCTTGCGGTGATCAGCCAGTCGGTGCTGTCGGGCGGACAGGTGGTGTAGGTGACGTCCTCCAGCCGCAGCACGCCCTGCTTGTCCAGGGAGAGCCGCGCGGCCTTGCCGCGCGAGGGCTGCTGGCGCAGCTGAAACTGCGCCGCCTGGAACTGCGCGGCACCGTCCTCGTAGCGCCCCGCGAGGCCCTGGACCTGGATTTCCGGATCCTCGTAGTCGACGTGGCCAGTGACGTCCACACCGTTGCGCGCCTTGTCGATGTGCGCCTGGTCGGCGCTGATCGTGCGGTCGCCCTGCCGCACGATGACCTTGCCGCCCACCTGGGCATCGCCCTGGGTTCCTGGTGGTCGTACTACGTCCTCGGGTGGGGCGGCTGGTGGTTCTGGGACCCGGTGGAAAACGCGTCCTTCATGCCCTGGCTCGTCGGCACCGCGCTGATCCACTCCTCCATCGTGGTCGAAAAGCGGGACACGCTGAAATCCTGGACGATCCTGCTGGCGATCATCACCTTCTCGCTGTCGCTTGTCGGCACGTTCCTGGTCCGCTCGGGGGTGCTGACATCGGTGCATGCCTTCGCGACCGACCCGGCGCGCGGCTCCTTCATCCTGTTGCTGCTCCTGGCCGCTATCGGCGGATCGCTCATGCTCTACGCCTTCCGTGCCCCCAAGCTCCAGGGCGGCGGCCTGTTCGCGCCGGTCTCGCGGGAGGGCGCTTTGGTCCTGAACAACCTGCTGCTGTCCTGCGGCTGCGCGACGGTGTTCCTGGGCACGCTCTACCCGCTGTTCCTGGACGCGATAGACGGGCCGAAACTCTCGGTGGGATTCCCCTTCTTCAACCGCACCTTCGTGCCGCTGATGATCCCCATGATCGCCGCTTTGGGGGTGGGTCCGATGCTGGCCTGGAAGCGCGGCGACCTGCTCGGCGCGATGCAGCGGCTCTGGATCGCCTTCATCGCCGCCGGCGTCACCGCCCTGGTCGCGCTCTATATGACCAATGGCGGCCCTGTTTTCGCCATCGTCGGCCTGGCCCTCGCCGCCTGGCTGGGCGCTGCTGTCCTCGCCGAATGGACCGAGCGCATCGGCCTTTTCCGCATCCCCTTCCCCGCCAGCATCCGCCGTGCGATCCACCTCCCGCGGGCGGCGCATGGCATGACCGCGGCCCATTTCGGCGTGGCTGTGTTCGTGGCCGGGGTCTCCGCCTCCGCCTTCGATCGCGAAGCCATTGAGGTGCTGCCGATTGGCGGGACCCTGCATCTGGCCGCCTATGAGCTGCAACTGCAAGCGATCGAGCGCCTGCCCGGGCCGAACTACACCGCCGAACGCGCGACGGTGCGCATCACCAAGGACGGGCAGGAGATCGCGATCGTCCACCCCGAGCGCCGTTTTTTCCCGCTGCAAAAACAGACCACCAGTGAGACATCGATCCGCACCAACTTCCTGGCGGACCTTTATGTGGCGCTCGGCGAGGCCGATCAAACCGGCAAATGGACCATCCGCGGCTACTGGAAACCCCTCGTCCCCTGGATCTGGATCGGCTGCGTCATCATGGCCTTTGGCGGCCTCGTCAGCCTGAGCGATCGCCGCTGGCGGGTGGGTGTCGCGGCGCGGCGGCGCCAACCCAGCGCCGCGCAACCGCAGGCGGGTGACTGAGTATGCGCCGCCTGATGTTTCTGCTGCCGGTCGGGCTGTTCCTCGCACTCGCCCGCATCTTCGCCTTCTCCCTGCGGCCGGGTCACGACCCACATGTCCTGCCATCGGCGATGATTGATCGGGAGGCTCCCGTCTTCGACCTCCCCACCCTGACCGGTACCGGCCGGCTGGGGCGGGAGACGCTGAAGGGCCAGCCAGTGGTGGTGAATTTCTTCGCCTCCTGGTGCGTGCCATGCAGGATTGAGCATCCCATTCTGATGCGCCTGGCCCAACGCGACCACATCCAGCTCTATGGCATCGCCTATAAGGACAAGGTCGAGGACTCGGCCAAACTCCTGAACCAGTTCGGCGATCCCTATCGCGGGGTCGGGGTAGACCGCGACGGCCGCACCGGCCTGGATTTCGGCGTCTATGGCGTGCCGGAGACTTATGTGATCGACACCAACGGCCGCATCCGCAAACGCTTCGTCGGCCCGTTGACGGCGGAAACGGCGGACAAGGAGCTCCTGCCCTTGCTCAGGAAACTCGGCGGATCATGAAGGCATTCCTGCTGTTCCTGCTGCTTGCCGCGACCGCCGGGGCGGTGGAACCGGCCGAACGTCTGGCCGACCCGGCATTGGAGGCACGCGCGCGGGCAATCAGCACGGAATTGCGCTGCCTCGTTTGCCAGAATGAATCCATTGACGAATCGCACGCCGATCTCGCGCATGATATCCGGGTTTTGGTGCGGGAGCGGTTGGTGGCCGGCGACTCCGACACCGCCGCCACGGCCGCCGTCGTGTCCCGGTACGGTGATTTCGTGCTGCTGCGCCCGCCCGTGAAACCCGCGACCTGGCTGCTGTGGTTTGGCCCGGTGACGCTGTTGGTCGTGGGACTGGCGGGCACGCTGGTCTGGCTGCGCCGCCGGCAGACCGCGGTCCCGGTTCCCCTGACGGACGCGGAACGCGAAGACCTGGAAAAATTGCTGCGGGAGGACGGATAATGTTGCCCCTCGCCCTCGCCGTTCTCGTTTTCGCCGTCCTGTGCCTGGTCTTGCTGCCGCTGGTCCGCGGCGCGGCTGACACGCCGGATGCCAGCCGTTTCGATCAGGCGGTCTATCGCGACCAGTTGCGGGAATTGGACCGGGAAATCGGCCGGGGAACATTGACCGAAGCCGAAGCCGCCAGTGCCCGGCTCGAAATCCAGCGCCGCCTGCTCGCCGCGGCCGGGCGGGCAGAGGCCGGTCCCGCCCGACTCGGCCGCAGCCCGGTGCTGGCTGGTTTCGTCGCACTGGCTGTCACGCTCGGCTCCATCAGCCTTTACCTCACCCTCGGCGCGCCAGAACTGCCGGACATGCCGATCGCGACGCGGCTGCCGGCGGCCAAGCCGGCCCACGACGGTGGGATGGCACAGATGGCGGCGCGGCTGCGGCAACAACTGGACGCCGAACCGGGCAATGGCGGCCTGTGGCTCATGTATGCGGAGGCTCAGGCCGATCAGGGCGAATGGGACGCAGCGGCGGAGGCCTATGATCGGGCGATCGCGCTGGGCCAAAAAAGCGCCTCGGTACTGACCGGATATGGGGAGATGCTGGTCCTGCGCGCCCAGGGCACCGTTGGGCCGGCGGCGCGGGCGGCTTTCACACGGGCCCTGGCGGAAGCGCCAGGCAACGAAACCGCACGCTATTACATGGCTTTGGCCGTTGGCCAGGACGGCGATGCGGCCAAAGCGATCGATCTGTTGCAGGGCCTGCTGGCCGATCTGCCGGCCGATTCGCCGATGCGAGCCGAGATCGGCAGCCGAATCGCGGAAGCAGCGAAAGCCTCCGGCCTGCCCGTCCCACCCTTGGCGAGCGGCAAAGGCCCCGATCCCGCCGCCGTCGCCGCGGCGGCGCAAATCCCCGACTCCGAGCGCCAGGCCATGATCCAAAGCATGGTCGATCGGCTTGCGGAACGGCTGCAGACAACGCCCGATGATCTCGACGGCTGGCTGAAACTTGGCCGGGCCTACACGGTCATGCACGAGACGGACAAAGCCAACGCCGCCTATGACCGCGCCATCGCGCTGCGGCCGAACGACGGCGCGGTGATGCTGCAGGCTGCTGAGGGACTGCTGAACGGCCTCGCGCCAACGGATACGATCCCGGCAACCACGGTCGCGCTGCTGCGCCGGATCGAGGCTGTGTCGCCGGGGCATGTGGCGGTGCTGTGGTATCTCGGCCTGTCCTCGGCTCAGGCGGGCCAGCCCAAGGCCGCCCTGGATTACTGGGGACGGCTCCTGACCAAGCTGCCGGCGGAGGGAGACGAGGCGAAGACCGTTAAGGACGCGATGGCGGCCCTTAAGGGGACGGTGAGCCGGTAGCTGATACCGGGGCGGCGTATGCAATGATGTACCGGTGCCACCACGCCCGTCATGCCGACGCAGGTCGGCATCCACGCCTTCTGCTGCAATGGCCGAAGGCGTGGATACTGACCTACGTCAGCATGACGAGCGGCTACACGCTGGCGAGTCAAAATACGCCGCTCGGTATATCCATCCGTCAATCTTTCGATCGGTGTTACCCCTGCCACACCGACACATGCTTCGCCGCCTCCGGCCGCGGGATCGGCGAGATCCCGCCGACATCGGTGCCGATATAGAGGAAGCCCAGAATGTCATCATCCGTGCTCAGACCCAGCGCGGTCTTCACGTCCGGATCATAGGCGGCATCGCCGGTCTTCCACATGCCGCCAAACCCACGCGCATTGGCCGCCAGCAGCAATGTCTGCGTCGCCGCGGCGGCGGAGGCGATCTGTTCGAAAGCCGGGATCTTATGACCGCGGTTCACCCGCGCGGCGGTGACGATAATCACCGGCGCCCGCAGCGCCTTGGCCCGTTCCCGCTTCAGCATTTCCGGGGACGTTTCGGGGTCCCGCCGCAGGGCGGATTGGGCCAGAATCTCCCCAAACGCCGCCCGCTGATCGGCATTGATGACGACGAAGTGCCAGGGACGCAGCCGGCCATGATCGGGCGTGCGCACGGCGCTATCAAACATCGCGTCCAGATCGGCCTGGGACGGGCCCGGTTCAGCGAGCTTCAACGCGGTTTCCCGTTTCAGCAACAAGTCGATGGCGTCCATGCCCGGTCTCCTGCTTGTGATGGCGGGACTGTAGCCCGGCAGCGGATGCGGCGGCCAGTGGCGCCTTCCTTGACCCATACGCGCCGCGATGCGACCGTCGCACCAACCGAACACGAGGAAACCGCGCCATGAAATTCGGCGTCTTTTACGAACATCAGCTGCCGCGCCCCTGGACCGAGACCAGCGAATACGAGCTGTTCCAGAATGGCCTGGCGCAGATCGAACTGGCCGACAAGCTCGGCTACGATTACGCCTGGGAGGTGGAGCACCACTTTCTGGAAGAATATTCTCACTCCTCCGCCCCCGAAGTGTTTCTGGCGGCGGCGAGCCAGCGGACCAAAAACATCCGCCTCGGCCATGGAATCGTGCAGCTGACCACCAACCAGCCGCATCGCGTGGCGGAGCGGGTTTCGACCCTGGATCAAATCTCCGGCGGACGGGTCGAGCTCGGCCTGGGCGAAGGCGCGGGCCCGGCGGAGTTGCATCCCTTCGGCGTGCGGGTGCGCGACAAGCGCGACCGCTGGGAAGAAGCCGTGCAGGCCATCATGCCGATGTTCACCCGCGATAGCTGGGAATTCCACGGCAAATACCACGACTTCCCCGCCCGCAACGTGGTGCCGAAGCCATTCCAGAAGCCGCACCCGCCGCTCTGGGTCGCCTGCTCCAACATCCGCACGATTGGGGAGGCCGGGGAATGGGGCATGGGCGCGCTGGGCTTCAGCTTCGTGTCCCCCGACGCGGCGCGGGCCTGGGTGCATAAATACTACAACCAGTTCCTGCACGCCCCGCGGCGTTTGGGCGAATACGCCGACAATCCCAATGTCGCCATCGTCAACGGCTTCATGTGCGCCCCGACCGACGAGGAAGCGCTGGAGAAAGCCGCCGGCTGGACGTTCTTCATCTTCGCGCTGGGCTATTACGGCCGCAAAGGTGTCGACGCGCCCGGGAAAGGCGATCTGTGGCGCGAATACCAGGACTGGCGCCATACCGACAAAGCCCAGGCCGCTTTGCGCAACGGCCTGATCGGGTCCCCCGACACCATCCGCAAGCGCCTGCGCCAGTTTGAGGAGGCGCATGTCGATCAGGTCATCCTGCTCAACCAGGCCGGCAAGACCACGCACAAGGACATCTGCGAAAGCCTGGAGCTGTTCGCCAAAGAGGTCATGCCCGAATTCCACGCCCGCCAGCCGGCGCAGGATGCCTGGAAGGCCGATGTGCTGGCCGGACGGATCGTGCTGGAGGACCTCGATACCCAGGCTTACGATTTGTACTCGCACCAGAATGAGGACATCGTCCGCCTGACGCCACAGCAGCTGAAAGCGATGATGGAAGCCAAGGAACGCGCGGCGGTGGCGGGGGAATAGGGGGCGTGGGTTCTCTCCGGCCACAAAAACACGTCATCCCCGGGCTTGTCCCGGGGACCAATCGCGGCACCTGTGGAAACCTTGGTCCCCGGGACAAGCCCGGGGATGACGGTGATTGGGGATG
>CAIUPC010000221.1 GCA_903900905.1 uncultured Acetobacteraceae bacterium | reverse complement strand
GTTGGAAACCTTGGTCCCCGGGACAAGCCCGGGGATGACGGGTTTTTGCTGCCATCTCTCGCCATGTTAGCACCTATGGCCCCCAACCCCCATCCCTCAAAGGGAACGGGGAGCGTCTCTTGGCGCGATCATCCAGCCGGCTAGGACTACCTACCCCGCGGCGGCCAGCAATGAGGCGCGGGTGGACAGGAACTCCTCCACCGCCGCGACCAGGCGATCACATTCCGCGTCCCCGATCGGCAGGCAGAGGGTCATCATGCCGCGCCGGGCCAGCCAGATGCCGGCGGCCAGCATGTCGAAGAAGAACAGCTCCTTCAGCTTCTGATCGCCCATCGCCGCGTCGGCCGGCGTGATAATCGGCCGCCGTGTGGTATGGACCGCCAGCATGGACCCGAGGCCGGTGAATTGCAGCTTCGCCCCCGCCGCGGCGCAGGCCGCGTTCAGGCGATCCCGCAGGGCGTCACCGCGGGCGTTCAGGGCCAGCGCCGCCTCCGGCGTGTAGATCTGGGTCAGCCCGGCCAGACCCGCGGCCATCGTCAGCACATTGTTGTTGAACGTCCCGGCATGCGGCAGCGCATCGGCGCGGGTCGGGTCGAACAGGTCGACGATATCCGCCCTCCCCCCAAACGCGCCAAACGACATGCCGCCGCCGATATACTTGCCGAACGTGGTCAGGTCCGGTTTCACGCCGCGCACCGATTGCAAGCCACCGGGCGCGAGGCGGGAGGTCATGACCTCATCGAGGATCATCAAAGCGCCAACCCGGCTGGTTTCAGCGCGGATCATGTGCAGAAAGTCAGGCAGCGCCGGAATGCAGCCGCCGCTGCCGAGCATCGGCTCCAGCACCACCGCCGCCAGTTCGGGACCATGCCGCGCGATCAGCGCCTGCGTGGCCGCGATGTCGTTATAGGGCGCGACGACATAGTCGAAGGGCGCATTGATCGGGGATCCGCCGCCAATAAAGCCGAACACCGCGCCGTGGTAGCCGCCGTCGAACACCATCACCTTCGGGCGTTTGGTGAAGATGCGCGCGACTGAGATCGCCAGCAGATTGGCCTCGGTGCCGGTATTGGCGAGGCGCACCCGCTCCAGCCCGAAACGCTCACAGATCGCGCGGGCAAAGCGGGCCTCAGTGATGTTGGAGGCACCGAAATTGATCCCCCCGTTCAGGGCGCCATCGACGGCGGCGCGGATGACGGGGTGAGAATGGCCGTAGATGCCGGCGGTGTACTCACCGAGGAAGTCGATATATTCCCGCCCCTCCATGTCCCAGAGGCGGCAACCCGCCCCGCGTTCCATCGCGAGCGGGAATGGCGCGTAGTGCAGCACCGTGCGGGTATTGCCGCCTGGCAGCACGGCGGAGGCTTCGATGTAGCGGGCCAGGCTGCGCGGATTGCGCGCGACATAGGCCTCTTTCGCTTCGGCCAAGGCGGTCTCGATATCGGTATTGGGCAGCGTGGTCTGGCTCATGACGCGCTCTCTGGTTGATATCCGTTGGCGTAAAAATTGAGTCTCACTCGCTCCCGTAAGCGCTCAATGAGGGAACGGTGGAATCAAAAATCGTCATCCCCGGGCTTGTCCCGGGGACCAAGCGCGGCAGACGCGGAAACCTTGGTCCCCGGGACAAGTCCGGGGATGACGGAGAAGAAGAGCCGTCGCCCGGGACATTAAAGCTCACGGATGCAGGCAGCGATGGCGCGCAGTGAGCCCAAGGGTTCCTGTTCGGGTGAATGGCTCTAACCCCAAATCCGGCCGAAGAACGCCGCGATCTCCGCCGCCGCGCGATCCGGATCCTCCCGATGCGGGAAGTGCCCGACCCCCGGGAACAGCGCGCTGTCCAGATCCGAGAATGTCTCCCCCAGCCGATCAGCCCAGGCGGAGAGGAGGACGGTGTCGTGCTCACCCCAGCGGACGCAGGTTGGCAAGGTGATCGGGGGCGCTGTCGGCGCCTGGCCGCGCATCATCGCGATGCGGCCCTCATGCGCCGATTTGTACCAGTTGAACCCGCCGGCCAGGTTGCCGGGCTTGAGGAAGTTGTCCACCCAGGCTTCCAGCACATCCTCGAACGCGTCCTTACGATACGACCAATGGCGCAGGAAATGCGCGAAATAGGAGCGGCAGGTGTCGCGGGAGGCACCGACGAGCGCCGGCGCGAAGTCCATCTGATGGAAGGATTGGTACCAGATTTCGTTCAACCGGCCCGGCTCGGACATGCGCGGACCGATGCCGGGATAGACGAAATCAAAGAAAAACAGACCCTTGACGCGATCGGGTGCCATGCGCGCCAAAGGCTGCATCACCGCCCCGCCGACATCGTGGCCGACAATGCCGGCCTGCTCGATCCCCAGCGCGTCCAGGACGCCCAGCATATCCGCCGCATGCGCATCGGCGCCGACCAGGCCCGGCGGTTTGTCGCTGTCGCCGAAGCCGCGCAAATCCGGGGCGATCAGCCGGTAGCGATCTGCCAGACGCTGCATCACCGGCTCCCATGTGAGCCAGAACTCCGGCCAGCCGTGCAGCAACAACAAAGGCTTGCCCTGCCCCGCTGTCGCGACGTGCAAAGCAGCATCGCCGACGCGGATGGTTTGGTGTTCGATCATCGGATGGCAACCTCAATCTCGTCGCTGGTCAGGACCCAGGCATTGTCCAGTTCAGCGACCACGTCCCGCATGAATTTTTCCGTTAAAGCAAGGGCCTGGGCCCCGTTGCCGAGGTGATCCGCGAGCAAGGCCAGCGCCAGTTGGCGCGGGCCGTCACCCTCATAGGTCCACTCGAACCCGGCGGGGGAGAAGCGTTTCAGGTCAAAGCGCGGGTTCAGTTCGACCCCATCGACCGTCACCACGGCGCCATCCAGGCTGCGCCCGCCCTCGTAGACCTTCATGGGAACATCACCACGCTGCGCACGGTCTCCCCACGCTTGAGGGCGGCGAAGCCTTCGTTGACGTCTTCCAGCCGGATGCGGGCGGAGATCATCTCGTCCAGCTTCAGGCGCCCCTCCAGATAGGCGCGCGCCAGCATGGGGAAATCCTGCGCCGGCCTGGCCCCGCCGTAGGAGCTGCGGACGATCCGCTTCTCCTGCATCAGGCTGCCCCAGCGGAACGCGACCTCCTCATTCACCGCGACCTTGCCGAGCCAGACGATCTGCCCGCCGGGACGCACCGCCTCGGCCGACAGACGGAAGGTTTCCGGACGGCCAGCGGCTTCGATGATGACATCGGCGCCGCGGTTATCGGTCAGGGATTTCGCGAGATCAGCGGCTTCGGCGGGATCGCAGGCATGCGTCGCACCGATCGCGCGGGCCAGTTGGCGGCGGGCCGGGTTGGGGTCGACGGCGATGATGCGTTCGGCCCCGGCCAGCACGCAGCCCTGGATGGCGGACAAGCCGACGGCGCCGCAGCCGATGACCAGCGCCACATCGCCCCAGCGCAGGGACGCGATGCGGGTCGCGGCGCCAACCCCGGTCATGACGCCGCAGCCGATAAGGGCGGCGCGGTCGAAGGGCATGGCATCGGGCACCCGGATCGCGGCCTGCGACGGCACGATCGCATATTCCGCGAAGCCCCCGAGATACATCAGCTGGTGCATCGGCACCGCGTCGCAGGCCAGGCGCGGCTTGCCGTCGAAGTGGAACCCTTTCGGCCCATGCGCCAGAAACTGCCGGCACAGGATCGGCTGCGCCCGCTCGCAATAGAAGCAGCTGCCGCAATGCGGGTTCCAGGACAGCACCACGCGATCGCCAACCGCCAGATCCGTGACGCCAGCACCGGTTTCCACGACCTCGCCGGCGGCCTCATGACCCAGCACGGCGGGGAGGTTGATGGCGATCGCCCCCTCCATCGCTTCCAGATCGGTGTGGCAGAGGCTGGCGGCGCGCATGCGGACCAGCACGTCGCCGGCGGCAACGGGGCCGACATCGATCGTCTCGATGGTCATCGGCGCGTTGACCTGTCGCAGGACGGCGGCTTTGGCTTGTTGCATGCGGGACCTCCCGGGTTGGGCTTAAACCTGATCGAAATCCACCACGACGCGCGGCGAGACCGGGTGCGCCTGGCAGGTCAGCACGAAGCCGGCCGCGACTTCCCAGGGTTCGAGCGAGTAATTGGCGGTCATCGTCACCTCGCCCTCCAGCAGCCGGGCACGGCAGGTGCAGCACATCCCGCCTTTGCAGGAATACGGCAGGTTGCGCCCGGCCCGGATGGCGGCGTCGATGAGCGCCTCCCCCGCCGCGACGGGCACTTCGAAACGCGCGCCCTCGTGGATCACGGTCGCGATGAACGCGGGCGGCGCATCGCGGGCGACGGGCGGCCTGCGCGGGCTGCCAGTGGCCGAGGGTGTGAACCGCTCGACATGCACATGGGCGACACCCAATTCTGTCAGAACCGGCGGCAGCCCCTCGATCATCGGCTGCGGGCCGCAGACGAAGGCGTGATCAATCGGCGGCAGCATCGCGGCCAGTTGCCGGACCTTGTCCGCGTCCAGATGGCCGTTCAGAACGGGGATGTCCTGCTCCTCCCGCGACAGGATGTGGAACACCGACAGGCGGGCGAGGTACCGATCCTTCAGATCCTCCAGCACGCCGCGGAACATGATGCTGTCCGTGGTGCGGTTGCCGTAGAACAGGAAAAACCGGCTGCCATCCTCCCGCGCAAGCAGGGTCTTGATCAGCGACAGGATGGGGGTGATGCCGGATCCTGCGGCGAAGGCCGCGAATGTCCGCGCCGCGCCGGGTTCCGGCGTCAGGCCGAAGCGCCCATCGGGGGTCATGACCTCCAGCGAATCACCGGGATGGAGGTTTTCGTTGGCCCAGGATGAGAATGCGCCACCCTCCACGCGCTTGATCGCGACCTGCGGGCCGGGTTCCTCCGGCGCCGAACAAAGGGAATAGCTCCGGCGGATATCCTCGCCGTCAATCGTCGCGCGCAGGGTTAGATACTGGCCCGGCGTGAAGCGGTAAGCGGCAGCCAGAGCCTCCGGCACCGCGAAGGTCAGCACGACCGAATCGGCCGTTTCCCGATCGACCGCGGTGATGTTCAACGCATGGAACGCGGGCCGGTGCATCGCGACCGTCCCCTACACCGTACGCGCGGCGCGTCCGAGGCCACCATAGAGATCGAGCATGCGTTCGAACCACGGCACGATCGAACCCTGCGGGTCGATGACGGAGAATTTGCTTGTGCACCGCGCCCACATCAACGTTCCCGCCACGATATGGTCGGCGTAGCTTGGCGCCGCCCCGCCCAGCCAGGGCTGCGTGCGCAGCACCAGACGGATCGGTGCCAGGCTGGCGCGGAACGCCAGCACCCGCTGCTCCCGCCCCGCCTGAACCTCTTCCAAAGTCCGCCCAAAGCGCGATTCGCGGCTGGACCGGAAATAGTCCTTGTCCTTGTCGGCCACGACATCGAGCAGATCGCGCACGATCAGCGTGGCGATGCCCGGCACCATCACCGAATCGACCCAGCTGTTGATGAACCGCGCATGCGCCCGCCCGAGAGCGCCGCCGAACAAAGCCGGGGTCGGGCATTGCTCCTCCAGATACTCCGCGATGGCCCAGCTATCCGAGACCACCACGCCGCCGTCGCGGATCACCGGCACCCGGCCCTGACCGGAGAACGCGATCGCATCGGTGTCGGTGAAGCGCCAGGGGATCGTGTCAACCGGCATGCCTTTATGGGCCAGCGCGAAGCGGGTGCGCCAGCAATAGGGGCTGAACCGAAGCGCCGGATCAGCGCCGGCGAGGTCATAGAGCGTGATCATGCGGCCCTCGCGATCGCCAGGAAATCCTCGGCCTTCAGGCTGGCGCCGCCGACAAGCGCACCCCCGACATGTGGCACCGCGAGCAGCGCCGCCGCGTTGGCGGGACGGACCGAGCCGCCATAGAGGATCAGGATCCCCTCCCCGGCCGCGCCGAAGCGGCGAACTAACTCACCGTAAATGAAGGCATGCATGTCCGCGACATCGCCTTCGGTCGCGGTGCGGCCGGTGCCGATGGCCCAGACCGGCTCATAAGCGACGACGCCAGCGAACCCGTCCGGCAGGCTGCCGGCCAGCTGGCGGCCGACGACGCCGAATTCGCGGCCTTCCTCGCGCTCGATACCGGTTTCGCCGACACAGACGATCGGGGTCAGACCCGCCGCGATGGCGGCCATGGCCTTCCCGCGGATCTGGTCATCGGTCTCATGGTGGTCCTGGCGCCGTTCGGAGTGGCCGACGATCACATGGGTGGCACCGGCATCACGCAGCATGGGCGCGGAGATATCACCGGTATGCGCGCCATGCGTCGCATAGTGGCAGTCCTGCCCGCCAACGGCGACCGCGCTCCCCGCCAGAATGCGGGCGACGGCGGCGATCTGGGTGGCGGGCGGGCAGACCAGCAGGTCGCGGCCTAAAATACCCGCTTCGCGCAAGGGGGTAGCTATCGCCTCCGCTTCCCGCGAGAGGCCGTGCATCTTCCAGGTCCCGGCGATCAATTGGCGCATGGACATTTTCCCTTAATGGTCATCCCCTACAAGAAAACCCCCGGCTGGCAAAGCGTCCGCCGCCCCCGTATAGGATGCGCCCTCCGATGCCCGGACCACCGCCCGGATTTTCGACCGGGTCTCCGATGGGAAGCATTTTATGATCACCGCGTTCCGCCGCTACATCGACACCTGGCCCGTCAAAGTTTTCTTTGTCGTGATGGTCGGCTCGTTCCTGTTTTGGGGTGTCGGCGACGTGGTCCGTCTGATTGGCACGTCGACCTGGGTTGTCAAAGTGGCGGGGCAAACGATCGAAGGCCCGGCCTTCCAGGCGGAGTTCCAGCGCGGTATGGCGCAGGCCACCAGCAACCTCCCGGCCGGTCAGGAAGCGACGCCCGCCCTGAAACGCCAGGTTGGCGACAAGGCCCTGGAACGCGTTGTCGGGGAAGCCGCGTTCAACGAACTGCTGCGGCAAATGCATGTCGTGGTGCCTGACGCTGCCGTGGTGTCTTATGTCCGCACGCTGCCGGCGTTCAAAGGCAAGGACGGCAATTTCGACCGGTTCCAGTTTGAAAGCGTGCTGCGTAACAACGGGCTCAACGAGCCGCGGTTCCTGCAATCCGTGCGCAACGGCCTCGCGGAGCAGCAGATGCTGGGCGCCCTCGCGGCGGGGGCGGTTTCGTCGTCCATCGGAACCGCGGCGATCTATGCCGGGCTGTTTGAGAAGCGCTCCGCCGATATGGTGGAATTCCTGTTCTATAACGTGCCGAAGGCCGCGGACCCGGATGATGCCGTGCTGCGCCGCTGGTATGCCAACCACCCCGATAGCTATTCCACGCCGGAGACACGGCGCATCAAGGCCGTCGTCCTGTCGCCCTCGTCGGTCGCGACTGAAATCACTATCACCGAAGACGACCTCCAAACCGCTTATGAGCGGGCAAAAGCCACCTACATGACCCCGGCTAAGCGCAGCATGCAAATCCTCACCGCGGATGATGAGGCGACGGCCCGTACATTGATTGAAATGTGGGAAAAGGCGCCGGCGGACTGGGCGGCGATGGAAGCGGGGGCCAAAACCGTCAAGGGGGCCGCGTCGGTGGATTTTACCGACGCCACTATCGGCGAATTGCCCGATCCAGGCCTGGCACAGGCGGCGTTTAGCGCCGAGACCGGTAAAATTACTGGGCCGGTCAAGGGCAACTGGAACTGGTACGTGATACGGATCGTGTCCGCGACCCCTGGCACCGAGAAAAGCTTTGACGAGGTCAAACCGCTGCTGCGCGATCGCGTGGTCGCGGATAAGGCGACCGATCTGATCTATCCGCGTGCCAATACGCTGGACAACCTGCTTGCCAATGGCAACACGCTGGACAATCTGCCGGGCGATCTCGGGCTGATCGCCGTTTCCGGCACCATGGACGCGCAAGGCAAAACGTTGGAAGGCGAGCCGGCGCCGCTGCCCGGCCCCGACGAACTGCGCAAGGCCCTGGTCGATGCGGCGTTTCTGATCCGGCCAGGCGACCCGCTGCATCTGACGGAAGCGCAGACCCCCATGGGCCCTGCCTATTACGCGATGGCCGTTGAAGAGATTACCCCGCCCACACTGAAACCCTTCGAATCCGTCCAGGCACGGGTGCTGGAGGACTGGCATTTCGACCAGCAACGCCATATCCAGAATCAGGCCGCCGCCGCCATGATGGCCGCGATCAACGACGGCCGGAGTTTCACCGACGCCGCCACCATCGCGGGCGTGACGCCCCGCCTGACGCCTCAGGTCACCCGTGGCCAGTCCGTTCAAGGCATGCCAATCGAATTGCACCGGGTGCTGTTTGGGTTGAAAAAGGGTGAAGCGACAATGGTCGAAACCGCCGAAGGCTTCATCGTCGCGATCGCGGCTGAGATTATCGAGCCCGACTCCCGCGCCGACGAAGCCGGTTTCACCAAGACCAGGCGCGATGTCGGCATCGGCATTGCCCGTGATGTCGCCGCTGTTTTTCAACAGGCGATCCGCCTGCGATCGAACCCGCAGATCAACCGGACCAATTTCGACCAGATCGTCCAACCCCAGTAAACCGAGACCTCGATGACCATGTCAGCCTCCATCGGCTTCGCTGCCTTCCGCTCCGCCTATGACGACGGGCGCGGCAGCCTGGTGTGGCGCAAGGGGGTCTCGGACCTTGATACCCCCGTCGCGGCGTTCCTGAAGCTGGCGCATGGCCAGCCCAACTCCTTCCTGTTGGAAAGTGTCGAGGGCGGGGCCAAGCGCGGCCGCTACTCCATTATCGGCATGGCGCCCGACCTGGTGTGGCGCTGCCAGAACGGCGTCGCCGCGGTCAACCGCCACGCCCTGTCGGCGCCGCACGCCTTCGTGACCGACCCGGCACCGCCGTTGGAGAGCCTGCGCAAGCTGATCGCCGAAGTGCGGCTGGATGTGCCGGCCAACCTGCCGCCGATGTCCGGCGGGCTGGTGGGCTATCTGGGCTACGACATGGTCCGGCTCATGGAGCAACTGCCCGAGAAGAACAAAGATACGCTTGGGGTGCCGGAAGGCCTGATGGTCCGCCCGACGCTGTTCGCCATCTTCGACAACGTCAACGATGAACTGTCGCTGGTTGCCCCCGTCTATCCGCAGCCCGAAGTCTCCGCCGAAACCGCCTGGGCGCAGGCGCAGGCCCGGCTGACGGCGGCGGCCGATGCGCTCGATCGCCCGATGGCGCCGCAGCCACCGCCGGTGATGCTGCCCGACCCGCCCGCGCCGGGGTCGAATTTCCGCAAGGAAGACTTCATCGACGCGGTGGCGCGCTGCAAGGAATACATTGCCTCCGGCGATGCGTTCCAGATCGTGATCAGCCAGCGGTTTTCGGTGCCCTTCTCCCTGCCCCCGTTCTCGCTCTATCGGGCGCTGCGGCGGATCAACCCGGCCCCGTTCCTGTTCTTCCTCGATTTCGGCGGGTTCGCGATCGTCGGTTCCTCGCCCGAAGTGCTGGTGCGTCTGCGCGACGGCATCGTCACCATCCGCCCGCTCGCCGGCACCCGCCGCCGTGGCGTCACGCATGAGGAAGATCAGGCCCTCGAAGCCGAGCTGCTGGCCGACCCGAAGGAGCGTGCGGAGCATTTGATGCTGATCGATCTGGGGCGGAACGATGTCGGCCGCGTGTCCGAGATTGGTAGCGTTAAAGTGACCGAAAGCTTTATCATCGAGCGATTCAGCCATGTGATGCATATCTCCTCCAACGTGGAGGGCAAGCTGCGGCCCGGCCTGGACGCGCTGGACGCGCTGGTGGGCGGCTTCCCGGCGGGTACGCTGTCCGGCGCCCCCAAGGTCCGCGCGATGGAAATCATCGAGGAGCTGGAACCCGATCGTCGCGGCATTTACGCCGGCTGCATCGGCTATTTCGCGGCCAATGGCACCATGGACACCTGCATCGGGCTGCGCACCGCGATGGTGAAGGATGGCACCATGTATGTGCAGGCCGGCGCCGGCATCGTGGCGGATTCGGTGGCCGAATCCGAGTTTGAGGAAACCCGGCAGAAGGCCCGCGCCCTGGTTCGCGCGGCGGAAGAGGCCGTGCGCTTCGCGGCCGGAAAGTCGGGCGGCAACAGCGGCGATTGAGGGCTACTGTCCGTTTGAGTGACACGCGCGTTACCGAATACCGTCCAAAGGACCCGTACCATGGAACAAGCATTCGCCGGTAAAGTCGCCCTCGTCACTGGCGCGGGCAAGAATATCGGGCGCACCATCGCCCTCGACCTCGCCCGGCGCGGCGCCTCGGTGGTCGTCAACGGCCGCTCCGACCAAAGCGCGATTGAGGCCGTGGTGGCGGAGATCAACGCCGCCGGCGGTCAGGCGCTGGGTTGCATGGCCGATATCTCGGATGAAGCGCAGGTCGCGCGCATGGTCGCCGACGCGGTGGCGGCCTTCGGCGGCATCGACGTGCTGGTGTGCAATGCGGGCCTGCGCCGGCAGACCAAATTCCTCGACATGAGCCTGGCCGAATGGCGGGAAATCCTGTCCGTTGCTTTGGATGGCGCCTTCATCCTGTCGCGCGCGGTGGTGCCCCACATGATCCCGCGCGGTTCGGGCGCGATCGTGGCCTTGTCCGGCATTTCCACCCATGTTGGCACGCCCAACCGCTGCCATGTCTCAGCCTCCAAGGCGGGGCTGGAGGGGCTGATGCGGGCTTTGGCGATTGAGCTGGCGCCGCATCAGATCACCTGCAACTGCGTGGCGCCGGGCGCGGTGGATACGGTTCGCGGCGCCTCCGCTGGCGCTTTACCCAGCACCTTGGTTGAGAAGGGCGTGCCGCTGGGGCGCAAGGCTTCGGTGGATGAGATCTCAGCGGCGGTGCGCTATCTGGCCGGGCCGGATGGGCGCTACACCACCGGGCAGACGCTGCATGTGAATGGCGGCGTCTTCCTGACCTGACGGACGCCTTGCACCGGGGCTTGCATCTGTGCT
>CAIUPC010000220.1 GCA_903900905.1 uncultured Acetobacteraceae bacterium | reverse complement strand
GGAGGGCCGGGGAGGGGGGATCGTCTCCCGTCATACAAAGCCCGTGATCGGCTATTGATCGAATGTCAGCTTGGTTGTCTCCAACACTGGCCCTCTGAATGACCTCATTCAGATCGATCAGGCCGGCGTTCTTCAGCACCTGTTCCATGACCTGGCTCTCCCGGCTGAGGTGGCGGCGGAACTGTCCCACCATCGGGCCCCGGACCGCGTTCGCGGTTGGATCGCGCATCCTTCGTCCTGGTTGGCGGTTCATGACAGTGCCTCGACATCGCCGCCATTGCCCGCCGGCAGAAGCCGCGGCCATCGCGCTGGGTCGTGGCCTCGCCGTCATGGGAACGTTGGGCATTCTGGTTATGGCCGGGCGTCACGGCCTGGTGGACATCAGGCGCACAGTCGCCAGGCTGCAGGCGAGCAACGTCCGAGCCGATCGGCGGCTGTATGCTGCTGTTCTGGCGACCATTCCAGGTGCACAATAGCGCCAGGGCGCGGTGGTTTTGGGCATGCCAGCCGTGTATGATGACCCCGCATTCCGGCCGGCGCGGGACTTCTGCCGGACCGGATCACCCTCGCGAAGGACGCGTGAGAATGGACACCGCCCCGGTCGATAGTCTGGCCCGCTATCCGGTGCCCCGGCATCGTCTGAGCCGGCGGGATTATTACCGCCTGGGTGAGGCTGGCATCCTGGGCGAGGATGATCGCGTCGAACTCCTGGAAGGGCAGTTGGTCGATATGTCACCGATCTTGCCGCGCCACGCCATTGTCGTCGAGAATTTGACGGAGCGGCTGATCACGGGTTTTGCCAGCCGCGCCCGGGTTCGCTGCCAGAATCCGGTCGTGCTGGACGATGGGTCAGAGCCGCAACCGGACCTCGCACTGGTCCGGCGGCCCTGGAGCGGATACCCGCGGACGCATCCAGGACCCGAGGACATCTTCCTGCTGATCGAGGTGTCGGACAGCAGTCTGGCTTTCGACCGGACGGTCAAGCTGGAACTCTATGCCAGGGCTGGGATCCCCGAAGTTTGGATCGTCGATCTGACCACGGACACGGTGCTGGTGCACCGGGGTCGCTCGGGCGGGGCCTATGGGTCGGTGGTCGGGGTCGAAGCGCCGGCGGTGCTTGGCGTCGAGGCGTTGCCGGGGGTCACCATCCCGGTCGCGGAGGTCTTTGTTTAGGGTTGGGGTGCGAGGAGGATGGGCGGTCGCACCTCGGGGTAGTCCCGTCGTCCTCGGGTTTCGTGTCCCCCCACTCCACCAGCATATCCACATCCGCGCCGCCGCTGCGATGGCCTGATTCTGTTTCGTGCCCGCATGCCGCCCCCAGCAACCGAAGGCAACGCGGTTCCGCTATCGGCGACCAGGAATATTAGCCGTCTCGAAGATCACGGCGACAATGAGCAGGGGTGTTTGGGTGCGATACGGGATCCAGTATCGGCCTGACTTGATCCATGCGCGGCCCGGCGTCGCGAGGCGCGGTCAAGGGCGCGGGGCTGGCAGACCGGCGGTGGGGCGTACTTCTATGCGTTGCTCCGCTGCCTCAAGGGCGGCGTTGAGCGCGGCAATCGCTTCCGGCCGTTCCTTTTCCTCGTAGAATTGCCGCAAGTCGGCGACCTGCCGCGCGGCTCTCGGCGT
>CAIUPC010000219.1 GCA_903900905.1 uncultured Acetobacteraceae bacterium | reverse complement strand
GCCCAGCAGCTTGCGCGTCTTATGCGCCTCCCGCCGCGCATCGGCGTGATCGCCCGCGGCCAGCGACACCAGGGCATGCGTCACCGCCACATCCCCCAGCCGCCGCCGCCTGTCGGCGCGCCAGCGGCCGGTGACGCCGGGCAAATCGAACAGGGCGCCCAGCAGCCGCAACAGCACATAGGCCGTAAAGAAGAGCACCAGCAGCGCGACCAGCACCACGGGGGTGGAGGCTTCGACCGTCGTCCCGCCCAGCTCCGCCGTCACATGCCCCGGCAATTCCGCCACCAGCCAGGCCAGGCCGATAAAGAGGGCGGCCGTCAGCAGAAAGGTGAAGATCCGGCGCATCAGCGGCCTTCGGCCAGTTCGGCCAGCGCCTGGCGCGCATCGCGCAAAGCGGTGGCATCGGCGATCCAGGGTTCCATCGCCTCGGCCGAGGCGCCATGCAGCTGCGACAGCGCCGCGATGGCGCCGGTCAGATCGCCGGCCTCCACCGACAGGCGGGCTTTGGCCAGCACGCCAGCGGCGGGGCCGCCGATAAGCACCCGGTCACCCTGACGGATCGTCACCAGGCTGCTGGCGCGGGCCAGCAGACGATCCATTATCGGCCGATCGTCGGTTTCTGGTTTGGCGGCGTCGAGGGCGGCGCGTTCCGCGGCCGGATATGTCAGCCGTAACCCCGCCTCTGTCGGTGGCGCCTTGTTGGCGAACCGGGCCAAAGCCGGCGGCGCGCCCAGAATGTCGCCGACTTTCTGCCCGGCGGTGAGCGCGGCGGATGCCGCCTGCAGACGCGCCAGCTGGGTGCCGCGCTGGGCGGTCTTTTCGAGCGCGGTCAGGCGCGCGGCCAGGCCCTCCACGTCAATGGCCGCGCGCTGCTGCTCCAGCGCGGCGAGGCGTCCTTGCAACGCCGAAAGATCAACCGGCGGCCGGCGTTCCAGGCTCTCCAGCCGCGCCAGCAGCGGGCCGAGGTCGGTGGCGGGGGCCGGTTTGATCGGCGCCGGTTCGGAACCGGTGGCGGCCGGGCGCTGCTCGGCCGCGGTCAGCCGCAGCTCCATGGCATCCAGACGATCCTCGAACGCCGCCAGTTCCGGACCAATCGGCGGCTGGGAATAGAGATGCGCAACCGCGACGGCGAGGCCCAGATAGCCGGCGCCCCCGATCCACAACAGCAGCGCCTGCCCCTTGCTGGACGCGGTGGGGGCCGGTTCGGTCACGGGTGCGGTTTGCGGTTCGGTCATGGGAGCAGCGCCAGCATGGCGTCCTGTGTGGGCTTCGCGGCGACGCCGACATGGCGCCACGGCAGGGCCTGTAATGCCACGCCGGCCGCCCCGCCGATAGCCAGGGCATCAACCCCGCCCAGCGCCCCGGACAATCCAGCCCGCTGGATCATGCGCACGAAGGCCCGCGCGGTTTCGGCGGAGAAGAACAGGGCGGCCCGCACCTCCCCGGATCGCAGCGCGGCGGCGGCGGCGGGGGGCAGGGTGCGGGCAGGCCGGGCGGCGTACACCACGCGGCGGTTGACGCGGAATCCCGCCTGCCGCAGCATGGTGGCGAGGACCGCGCCTTGCCCCCGCCCGCAAGGCAGCAGCAGCGGCCCGTCCGCGGGGCGCAGCAGCCGTGCAGCCAGCGCGGCCAAAGCGGCGGCGTCCCCATCCGCGCTGGTGACCCGTGTAAAGCCGAGGGCGCGTGCCCTGGCGGCGGTCGCGTCGCCAACGGTCAGCAGGATGGTATCGCGAAACCCCGGCAGGCAGGCATCGAGCACATTGCCGCTGGCCGCCACCACCGCGGCGATCCCGGCGGCCGGCGGCAACCGCCCCGGCAGCGGCTCAACCACCAAAGCCGCCGCCATGATCGGCGTCAGCCCCAGGGCCGCGACCCGCAGCGCCGTCTGGCGCGCCCCCGGCTCGGGGCGCGTGATCAGCACCGCGCGGTGGCCGGAGTCAGCCAAAAATGTCCCGCGGGCAGTCCGCGCGCAGGCTGGCGCCCAGCTCCGCCCCGATCCGTTGGGCATCGGCGCTGGCGCCATGCAAGGCGCGCTTGAGGAGGAAGCTGCCATCCGCCCGCGCGACCAGGCCGGTCAGGTGCAACTCACCATTCGGCAGCAGGCGGGCATAGCCGCCAATCGGTGTGCGGCAGGAGCCGTCGAGCTCCGCCAGCATCGCCCGTTCGGCGGTGGACACCGACTTGGCTTCGGGGTCTTCGATCCCGGCCAGCATCTCCCGCAACTCATGGTCGTCCGCGCGCACGGTCACGCCGACGATGCCCTGCCCGGCGGATGGCACCATCGCATCGGGGTCCAGGATGACCGAGGCGCGGTCTTCCAGCCCCAGCCGGCGCAATCCGGCCAGCGCGAGCAAGGAGGCGGCACATTCGCCGGCATGGAGCTTGGCCAGCCGCGTCTGCACATTGCCGCGGATGGAGGCGACGATCAGGTCCGGACGCGCATGCATCAGCTGCGCCTGCCGCCGCACCGACGAGGTCCCGATCAGCGCCCCCGCCGGCAAACAGGCGAAAGGGTCGGCCGGGTCGATGTCGTGGCAGCCGGGGCCGAGGATCAGCGTGTCGCGCGCATCCTCCCGCTTCAGGGTGCAGGCCAGGACGATCCCGGGCGGCAGCTCGGTTTCGAGGTCCTTGAGGCTATGGACCGCGAAATCGACCCGGCGATCCAGCAGCGCCTCGTGGATTTCCTTGGCGAACAGGCCCTTGCCGCCGATTTCCGCCAGCCGCCGATCCTGGATCCGGTCGCCGGTGGTGTTGATGGCGTGTTCTTCGAAGACGTTCATGCCCCGCAGCACCGGGCAGAAGGTCGTCAGCATGGTCAGAAAGGCGCGCGTCTGCACCAGCGCCAGCGGCGAGCCGCGGGTTCCGACGCGCAGCGGCAGCTCCCGCCGGTGTGCCGGGACGCGGGAGGTCTGATGCGGATGTGGCGTGGCGGGTTTCATCATTGCGTCCTATTACTGCCGCCGTTCGAGGGAAAGATGGCAAATTCATTTAGAGGCCCGGTGCTGGGGATTGAGTCCTCCTGCGATGAGACCGCGACGGCGGTTCTGGATGAGTCCGGCCGCGTGCTGGCGGAGGCTGTTCACAGTCAGGAGCGCGAACATGCCCCCTTTGGCGGCGTGGTGCCGGAGATTGCGGCGCGCGCGCATCTCGCCGCGCTGCCCCATCAGATCCGCGCGACCATGGCCAAAGCAGGTCTGACATTCGCGGAACTCGGTGCTGTGGCGGCGAGCGCCGGGCCGGGACTGATTGGCGGGCTGATCGTCGGCAGCCAGATGGCCAAGGGCATCGCGATCGCGCGGCGGCTGCCTTACGTCGCCGTCAACCATCTTGAAGCGCACGCGCTGACCGCGCGGCTGCCGGGATTGCTGCCGGATGGGGCGCCGTTCCCCTATCTGCTGCTGCTGATCTCCGGCGGGCATTGCCAGTGCGTGGCGGTGGAGGGCGTCGGGCGTTACGTGCGCCTTGGCGGCACGATCGATGATGCGGCGGGGGAGGCGTTTGACAAGATCGCCAAGCTGCTCGGCCTCGGCTGGCCTGGTGGGCCCGCGCTGGAGAAACTGGCGGCGCTGGGCGACTCGTCCCGGCATGATTTCCCCCGGCCTTTGATGCGGCGAGAGGGGTGCGATTTCAGCTTCTCCGGCCTGAAAACCGCCGTTGCCCGCGCGGTCGAGCGGTATCCCGCCGGTGCTTTGCCGCAATCGGAGGCCGCGGACATCGCCGCCAGCTTCCAGCGCGCGGTGGCGGAGGTGCTGGCGGATCGGGCTGGCAACGCCATGGCGATGATGCGGGCGCGATCACCCGCGGCGCGTTTGCTGGTGGTCGCGGGGGGCGTGGCGTCCAATGGGGCCATCCGCACCGCTTTGACCCAGGCGGCAGACGCGCGCGGCTTTCAGATGGTCGCGCCGCCGGTGCGGCTCTGCACGGACAACGCGGTGATGGTCGCCTGGGCGGGATTGGAACGCCTGCGCCTGGGCTGGACCGATGGGATCGGCTTCGCCCCCCGCCCGCGCTGGCCACTGGATGAGCCGGGCATGGACCGGACCGTCGCATGAACTACCGCCACGCCTTCCACGCCGGCAATTTCGCGGACTGCATGAAGCATGCGCTGCTGGTCTGGCTGATCGAGGCCATGTGCCGCAAGCCGGCGCCGTTCTTCGCGCTGGATACCCATGCCGGTGTCGGCCATTACGACCTTGACGCGGTCCCGGCGAATCGCACAATGGAGGCGCACACGGGAATTCTGCGTCTGTTGGACAGCTCGGCGGATTCATCGCTCGCTTCCTATGTTGCGTTGGTCCGCCGTCTCGGACTTTATCCCGGCTCACCTTCCCTGATCGAAGCGTTGATGCGCCCGGATGATCGCCTGGCCTGTTGTGAGCTGCATGATGAAGACGTGCGCGATTTGCGCGGTTTATTTGCCCTCAATCCGGCGGTGTCGGTCCACCATCGCGACGCCTGGGAAGCGCTGCGCGGCCTGCTGCCGCCCAAACAAAAGCGCGGCCTGATCCTGATCGACCCGCCGTTCGAGGATCCGGAGGAGTTCGCCAACCTCGCCGCGGGCCTGAAGCTGGGTCAGTCCCGGTTTCCCACCGGGGTCTTCGCCGCCTGGT